>JAGNEZ010000003.1 GCA_018003015.1 Phycisphaerae bacterium
GTGCTGACGATCTCCGGCGGGGCCACCGTCTCGTACTGGGCGGGCCAGGCCCAGGCGACGTTGCCTACCTTCCAAGCGTCGGCCGCTGAACCGCTCGTTTTCCAGGTGAACCGCGTCTCGCGCGACCAGAACCTGACGGCGACATCGACCCGAACAAGCGTCTTCATCACCGACGTGAATCGCGAGAACTTCGTGTTCTTCGCGGACAACGTCATGGAAGGCGGCTGGACGTACAACAAGCGGGTGGGCGATGCGGACGACAATCCGACCGGGTCAGGGACCAACATCACCGCTTTCGATGCGCCCGAATTCAACGACGGGGGCAATCACCAGATGATGGTGATCGCCGATGGCGAAACCGCTCGGCTTTATCTAGATGGGGTGCTTGGTGCGGAGGTTCACTTCCCGCTGAGCAACCCGATCATGTTCGAGGTCGGCGCCTACGCCCGGGCGGTTGGCGACACGGTCGTCGGGCAGTTCGACAACGTCCAGATTCTCGGCAGCAGCGCTTCCTGCGTTCTGATGACGCCGAACTCGATCGCGGCGAGTGAGGGCGATGCGCCGATCCCGGTGCTCGTGCAGATCCCGTCGGGCGCGAACGCGGCCACCGATGTGGTGGTGACGCTGACGTCGAGTGCCCCGGGCGTCGCGGCGCCGGCCGGTGCCACCGGCGGAGCGCTGAATGTGACGTTTGCCGCCGGCGGGAGCACCGCCCAGCTCGTCGACATCCAGATCTTCGGCTCCGGCAACACCCGAATCATCGCCACGAACAACTTCGGGGCCTGCAACGGCGATCCGATTGAGGTCTACGTTCCCTCGGTTCTGGTCCAGGACGACTTCGAGGACGGCGTGCTCAACAACGCCGTGTGGCGGGTCGACCCGACGCCCTTCGAAGAGACCGGCGTGGCCACGTTCACGTACCTGGAGCAGGACGGCGTCATGACGCTGGGTGGCGTGGTGGGTACGCCCTACTGGCCCGGCATTGCCCTGATGACCGTGCCGAAGTTCAACCCAACGGCCGAGAAGCCGGTCATCTTCGAGATCGACCGGGTCAGGGCCAGCGGCCTCCCCGCGGACACGTACCGAGTGCGGACCGGCGTCTGGGTCGCGACGCAGGATCGGACCAACTACGTCCTGTTCAGCGACGTGTATCTGGAGGGCGGGTGGGGCATCAACAGCACGACCGGGACGGGCAACCCGACCGGCACGCCGGCCAACATCGCCGCATTCGACTGCTGTGGATTCCCGGATCTGGGCAACAACCGGATCCGGGTCGTCGTGGACGGCAGCAAGGTGTCGGTGTACCTGGACGGCGTGAAGGGCATGGACGTGCCCTTCCCGTTCGCTGACAACCTGATCCTCGGCTTCGCGACCTACGGTTGGGCGGCCAATGACGACGTCACCGGTGTGTTCGACAACGCACTCGTGCTCGGGGATCCGTCCAGCACCAGCGGGCTCTGCAATCCGAACGTCTTCGCCGATCTGGATAGCGATCTGGACGTAGATCAGATTGACTTCGGCCAGATGCAGTTGTGTCTGACCAGCTGGAACGTCGCTGTCTCGAGCAAGTGCCTGTGCCTGGACCGTGACGGCGACAGCGACGTCGACGAGCTGGACATGTTCGCATTCACGATGTGTTTCACAGGCCCCGCGATTCCGTTCGATCGGAACAACGTGCCTGAGGGCTGTGAACCCTGAGAACTGACGACGATCACAACATGACGAGCGCCGGGCGCGTTGCACCGCCCGGCGCTCGTTGCTTTCACACTCATCCGGAATAGCACAAACGAGAACTCGACCAGAACCCGTCTGGAGGCCCGGATGGGGGAGGGGGATGAGTCCAACAAATGCGCGATCTGTTTGCCCTCGGCTCAGGCGACGGGGCCGGACATATCCCAGGACGATCCGCCCTGCGAGGATGCCAAGCTTGACCCAGATGATGATGTCGATCAGTCTGATTCTGGCTTCTTTCAGTGCTGCTACAGCGGCATGGGTATGCTCGTCGATTCGAATTGCATGGACCGAGCGTATTCCGACGCTTGTTCCTCCCGAAAACTCCGTGAGCGTTGGCTCGACATTTCCCCAACGGCCGTCGCCGGCAGACCAACCAGATCGGACGCGCCGGTGCCCGGGTCCGATTATGATGCTGCAGACTCCTCTGCCCTGAAGTTGTCAGCAGAGATGCGATCCGGCGACTGGACCACTACGACGTTCACCGAGGGCCTTCGAAGTGCTCGCCAATCACTTCATTGGAGGTTCTCTGCGCTTACCTAAAACGAGGGGGACTTCAGGCTCAACGCCAGGTGGTGGAAACCGACTTGAGCAGGAGAATCGCGCCAATATTGTGCAGCCAATGAAGCACCAGACAGGGCACCAGGCTGCGCCGCCAGACAAACAGGATGGACATCAACACAGCCAGAAACCCAATCACCACCATGGCCAGCATGCCCTCGTAGTAGTGGGCCGCCGCGAACAGAAACGAGCTGATCGGAACCGCCAACCACCAGCTCCTGAAAATGGCCCGCATCCGGGTGAGCAGAAAACCACGAAAAACAACCTCCTCCCAGAGGACGGTCGCAATCATCAGCACAACCACCTGGGCCATCGGAAGGGGCGGCAATGCCTGCTCAATGGCCTTCTGGGCGGCAGGCGCACCGTCCAGTAATCTCGGCGACACCATGTACGCGGCCAGGATCCCCGAATACAACACCACATAGAAGCCAAGCAGCGCACCCAGGGCAATCAGCACGTTGTGCCCCAGCCGCCGAGTCGTCCAGCCAATGGAGCCACCACCCTGCCGGGCCACCAGAAGCATGATCACCACTGCGACCAGACCGACCACCCCCATGCCCAGATTGGTGGCCATTAACGGCCACCGGGCGTCACCAGGCTGGATCATCACCCCCACCAGATACCCGCCAAACGCCCCTGCCACCAGGGCCGGCAACAGCAGCAGGAGTTCCACGATGGCCCTCAGCACGGACATCCGCGGATACCACGCCCGCGGTTCCGGAGACGGCGCCAGCGGCCCGACGGCGTATTCCATCGCCAGAACCGCGCCACCCGTCATCACCCCCGGCAGCCCAACCGGTCGGGCCATGGGCACAGGAACCGACCGGCCCGCGCCAGTCGCGCCCGCGCCAGTCGCGCCCGCACCAGCAACGCAGGAAACAGAATCATCGATCTGCCTCACCGGGTCCGGCGGAACATCTGAGCGGGGATCGCGATCGTTGTCGCCGTCGTTATCCATCGTTCTGGGTCACACCTCTCGATACCCTATCATCGCTTCGCAGCAACGGCAATGAAATCCAGCCACAGTACCTGCTCGCCAACCGGGATCCTGAGCCACACGTGCTCACCTTCTTTGAAACCCTCGGGAACCTGGCAGGTGAGCGTGCCCCGGTCGATCCCGGCGCCGGCGGGCCGGGTAGAGCCGGCAACCTCCCACGTCACTTGTTCGGCGTTCGGGGCGATTCCCTCAGGCAAGGTGGCCTGGAGGGTCGCTCCACCGCAGGCCAGACGAGTCGGGCAATCCGCCATCCGAGGTGGTTCGCGATCCGTTGGCACGAGCCGGTAGCGAAAAGCACACTGGCCCTTCGGTATGACGTGCAGGAGTCCACGGCTCCAACGAATCTCCGGAGCTTCGGCCGGCGAATCATCAAGGTTCAACGCGACGACAGCCACGTTCGAGGCTTTGTCAACCAGCCGGGGGGCGAATGCGGCGTCGACGAATTGTGTGGTCGGGATCAGATACCAGGTGTCGCCGTCCTTCTTGAAAGCCGCACTGCCCTGCAGGGCTGCGTCAATCGGCAGGAAGAAGAAGACGCCGCGCGTATCGGCGTAGCAGTGGCCTCCGGTCGAGGCCGGGTCCGGCCCCTCGGGGATAAGGTAACTGAGGTCGAGCCGTCTCCGCGGAGAGTCACGCTCCTCCCGACCGGCCACGGCGGTGATCACCGACTCGCTCACCGCTCCGCAGTCCCCGCGAGCCAGGAAGCCCCACGACGGCAGTTCGAGACCACGCGACCGGTCGATGATCCAGGACTTCGTGGAGCCATTGACACACACGCGGCCTCCGCCATACTGTACAAGCAGCCGATTGTTAAGATACGCCCCGCTCGCCAGAGCCTCCGAGGAAGCTACCATTCTCCCGCCCTTCTCGTACTCGATCGCCTTCACCGGCTCCATGGCGTAGAACTCCTGCACCGGCTGGAGCAGGTAGTAGATCTTCAGCCTGCCCTCGAGCGTCGGCCAGTCGAAAAAACCGATGTGCCCGTATGCCAGCGTCGTGGCGATGTACTGATCGAGGTTGTACGGCTTGCCCTTGAAGAACATGCCCGGGTCGCCCATGCCTGCGTCCATCTCCAGCGGGTGAATCTTGAGCAGGTCGAAGTCCGGCAAGAGGGGCTCGTCCGGCGGCGAATCGCTGGCCAGCTGGGCATAGTTGCCGTCGGTCAGCCCGGCGTAGAGCCAGTGGTTGCGGCCCTCGGAGTACACCGGCCCATCGTGGGCCATCTTCTCGTTGTACAGCAGCCGGCCGTAGCACTCGTAGGTCCGCCGGAAGGTGGCCGCCCCGGGCACGCGGGCGTCGTAATCCTCGCGCTCGCAGGGCATGAACACGGTGTGGACGTCGCAGTAGCTGTGATTGGTGCCGAACTTGGCGTGAATCTGCGGAGCAAGTAGAGCCTCCATCTGCACGCCATACATCGGCTTGGCCGAGTAGCAGCGCATCCAGGCCCGCTGCCAGTCGCCGTTGGGCTGGCGGATCACATGGTCCTCGTTCCAGTGGCTGTTGACCGGGGCGAAATCGATGTAGTTCGTATAGAGCCCGACCCGCCAGCCGAGGGCCTTGATCGCGGCCACGAATGCCCTGCAGCCTTCGTCGCCACCTTGTCCAGGCGCAGCGTGGAGCCGGAAAGTAAAGCTCTCACCCGCGTCACGCCAGGTGTTCTCGTGATAGCGGATGGACACCTTCTCGCAGCCCAGCTTCCGGAGCAGGGTCGCCTCGGTGATCTCAGCCTTGTGGTTCGAGCCATCCTTGACCCGCCAGAGCCGCTCGCCCTGCACGTTTTTGAACGGGGACTGCGGGTTCGGGATCGTGGGGAGGACCTCCTGCACGTCCGGCGAAGCGTTGATGAACAGCCGCTCACGCACCCGGTTCCTCGCGCCGTCGGTCTTGCGGACATATTCGGCACCGCCGTTGAATCGGGCCCAGGTCGGACCAGCCTCAGCCGCACCCCACAGCTTCGAGGCGTCGGAGACGTACCAGTCGAACTGGGTGAACAGGAAAAGGCCGTCGGAATAGAGCACCCGCGGGTCGGTGTTGCCCCAGCCAAAAGTGAGGTACGGGATCTTGAACAGCTTGGGCGCCGACAGCGGGTCCGCCCGGCCAAGCGCCACCCGCTCCACGACCGGCTCGCTGCCGCGGATCTCCACAATCAGCGATTTCTGCTGAATGTAGAGCTCATAGACCAGGTCGGTGACGACTTCCCCCCAGACGAGGCGCCAGCTGACCTGCAAGCGACCATCGGCGAGCTTCTCCTCCGTCAGTGCCCGCTGAACCGCCGGGCTGGTCGCGGGCGCCCCCCCGCCGGTGCTCGCCAACACCGCACCCCCGCCCGCACAGGGATGGATAACCCTGTCCCGGAAACGCAGCTCGAGATCGCCCAGCGTGCCATCGGTCGGGGTGTAGCGATACTCCAGCCGCCCGTCGCTCGCTTCGTAGGAGAAGATCGTGGTCTTGCCTTCCCGACGAACGGCATTCCTGAAATCACTGACCTTGTTGGTCGGCAGAATGGTCTCCGGCCGGGTTGGAAAAGGGAGCTTGTCCGGCCAGGGTTCGAACGTGAGCAGCCCGAGCTCTTCCGGGTAGGCATAACACGGCCCGAGGTAAATGGCTCGCTTTTCGGTGTTGGCGCCGTTGTGGAACCTCAGGCCGGCCAGCGCAAACGGCCGCTTCAACTTGGCTTTCTGGTCGGCGTTCAACCGGGCACACATCATGAACCAGTACTGGTGGTCGATCGTCCCCGGCCAGATGGAGAACTCCTTGCCGTCCGCATCGCGGAACAGGACTTCCAGGCCAACCGGCGGGGTCTTCGGATCCGGTGCCCAGCCCCAGCAAGCTCCGTACGTCCAGAAGGTAAAGGTGTCCCAGGGATCGGGCACGGTGATCGGTTTCCTCGGCCGAACCGTCACCATCGGCTTCTCCCCCTTGGCAACGTAGACCAGCTTGGCGACGTGTTCGCGCTGGTAAATCCGCTGCTCACTGGAGCGATACAGCCACCCCTCGGCGTTGCGACCCTCAACTTCCCAACCGGCCAGATCATCGAACGCGACCAGCGGCGGACGCTCCTCCACCCGCCCGGCCATCTCGTACGGCGGCTGACCGGCCGGCCCGGGCGTCGGGTCCGCGTTCTCCGCCGGATGAACAACCGGCTCCTGGGCAACGACCGTCACACTGAGCCACAGACAACAGACGGCCGCCGACAGCAACGGCCGGCCCCGCCACCGTGCAAGCCGTACCGTGGACTCGAAGTGAATTGGATCCATGAGAGTTCTCCTTGTTGTTCAAGCTCGGCACGGGCGGCTCGGAATCCCGGTCCCGCCCGACACACCAGGATGGGATTCTACTCTCGAGACGAACCTGCCGCGCTCCTCCGGGCGGACGATCTCGCGAATACAACGACCGCGAGGATCTTCACACCGATGAGCCGGCAGTGCGGACGAGTCCTCAAGGCAGGCGCCACGGCCGCCAACCGATCACTCACGACAGCATTGCCGGGGAGGTCGTTGACAACAGGAGACCACTCTGTAATAATGCGATTATAGTTCTGACCTGGAAGGATTGCACAGATAGGCTTGGCCGCCTGTCCGGGGCGAACCTGGGCGAATGACACGGCACCTGGAGCCTCGCGGATCAACGCCGCGGCAAGAGCTCAGAAAAGTGGCCCGCCATGAAGCCGACAGCCTCAATCGCCGCTTTCCGCATTCCCAACAGCACCCGAGTTGAACCACTCTCTCGCTTCGCCTTCACCCTCATCGAGGTGCTCGTCGTCGTCTCGATCATCGCGTTGCTCGTGGCGATCCTGCTGCCGTCGCTCACAGCGGCCCGACAGCAGGCCAACACCACGGTATGCGGGGCCAACCTCCGCTCGATCGGCCAGGGCATCCTGATCTACATCGACGATCACAAGGGGGTCCTTCCTTCGTATACACGGGAGAGCCGGGTTGACTCAACCGTCTCGGTCTTCCAGAACAACCAGTTCTATCTCTACGGCGACTACGTCAACGGCTCGGGTCCGGACAAGGGCCGCCGACCGGTGAACAAGTACATCCACGGCAAGAGCGGCGTGTATCACTGCCCGCTCGATGCTCAGAACCCGGTCTACGCGGCCGCTATCGGACACGAGTACAAGGATACCTATCAGCGCTGGGGCAACAGCTATCCCTACAACGTGGCGTTGGGCAGTGTGTATTACTCGGGCCCGGCCTACGGGCTCGAAGCCAACTGCCTCCCGGTTCTCTACCAGAAGAGAATCGAACAGATCCGCGGCACGTCCCGGATCGTCATGGCGGGAGACATCACGTCCGTCTACCCGCAACATTGGACCTACAACAAGACCGCACCATGGTACGCCAGCTTCTTCACCCACGACCGGAAGAAGCCCAAATGCAATCTGCTGTTCGTGGACGGCCATGTCGCCCCGGCGATGATGCGCGATCCGCCGGGACATATCCTCAACGGGGATTACTCGATGGTGCTGCTCGGGACGCCTCCGGCATGGTACGGAGGCACGACTCCTTGAGCGGCGATCGAGGCGGGCAAAGGAGTACTATGCGCTCGACGTTCAGTCTCATCGGGTCCTTGCTGCTCGCGACTTTCTGTCACGCGGCGGATACGCGGCCCGCGCCGGACGGCCGTTGCATCCTGTCTTCGCCGGTGACCCACTCGGACTGGATGGTACGCAAGCCCGCCCCGAAGTGGGGCCCCGAAGGCGTACGACAGATCCTCGACCGCTGCCGAGAGGCCGGTCTCCACCGGGTCTACTGGCGGTGCTTTGACGGCGGCCGCGGTCTCTATCCCAGCCGTCTTCTGGAACCCCTGCACGGTTTCGACGAGGACAACTATCATCGCGGCCGCGATTCCGAATGGCTGCTGGACGTGCTCAAGCCGCTCGACTGGGGATCGTTTGACACCCTCAAGGAGGCGATCAACTACGGGCGCAAGATCGGCATCGAGGTCCACGCCTGGCTCTCGATCAACGAGGACGATCACGGCTGGGGCCTGACCAGCCGGTTCTCACGTGCGCATCCCGAACTCCGCTGGGTGCGGCGCGACGGGCGCCCCTTTCGCTCACAACTGAGTTTCGCCTTCCCGGCTGTGCGCGAGTACAAACTGGCCCTGCTTCGTGAGATCCTGGCCTACAAACCTGACGGCATCTTCTTCGACTGGATCCGGACAGGCGACGTCCGGGACGGCCCGCAGACGGACGCGGACGGCATCGCGATTCACGGGTACGAACAGCCAAATGTCGAGATATTCAAGAGGCAATACGGGCTCGAAGCGACTGCGGTCCCGAACAACGAGGAGCGTTGGATCCAAATCCGTGCGGATCCGCAGACACTCTTCATGCGCGACGCGGCGGCGATGATTCGGAAAGCTGATCCGAAGATGCCGATCACCGCCTTGGTACATCATCCCTGGGGCTACCGCGGCGGACCGACGGAGACACCGTACAAGGATTGCCGCAACGGGTTGCTCCTGGACATTCGCCGCTGGGCGGCCGATCGCCTGGTCGATGAGTTCATTCCCGCGGGATACTACCGCAACGACGGCAACGCAGAGAAAGCCTATCGTTGGCTACAGGAGGAGACTCAAGGCAAGCCACGCGTCGGGGTGTTTGGGTGGATCGCATCTCCGGAGCAGTTCACAGGCGACACGCAACTCGTTGAGAAGCTGGGCGCGTCGGAACTGCTGCTTTGGGAATCGGATTATCTCGGCCTGCCGCCGGCCAAGGCCGACCTGGTCAGCGTGATGGGCAGCTACGCCCAGTCGCAGGCCAAGAAGGACAAGTGAGGCGACCCGATGGAGCTTGGGTGAGCATGGAGCCGACCAGTCTGTTTGAACTTTCTCCGGCAGCCCGCTGCCTGGTGCGGGAACTGCGCCGTCAGGTGCTCGCCGATCAGATCAAGATGAATAGCCTCCTGCCGTCGGTCAGGACCATCGCGGCACAGGCGGGAGTCTCCGCATTCCCCGTTCAGCAGGCCCTCAAGTACATCGAACGACAGGGCTGGGCCAAGCGAAGGAACAGCAAGTCACGTCTTCGAATCGTACCGGCGGCCCGCCAGCGAGCGAAGGATGATCTGCAATATGAGCCGCCGCTGATCATCAACCTCGTTTCACCGCTTCATAAGGCACTCAGCTACGAGTACCGAGTGACCGCGATCGCCCAGCGCATGGTTGCTTACTTCGGCCGTTGCTCAGCCCGGCATGTCTATATTGACATCTCGAAAGGCCCCCAGGCTCTCTACCCGGTGTTTGAGGAGAACGAGCCAATTCCGAACGAAGTGGGATACGTCCTGGTCAGCATGCCTCAGTCGTATCACGCGGTTTTTCACTCCCGGGATCTTCCTTGCGTCGTGAGCGGGTACGTGCACCCGGATAACAACTTGCCCTCGATCTGTGAGGACATGGAACTGATCGGCTACACGGTGGGTTCGGTCCTGTGCCCAGGCGGCCGCGCGGTCATGCTCCACTATGGCGAACTGGTCGGGGGGGAAGTGAAACTGATCGATGGCGTGCGGCGCGCGGCGAACGAACTGGGTGTCCCTTCTCCGCGCCAACAAGATTTCTACATTTCCGTGCCGGAAGACTTCGCCGAATGCGAAACGCGGATCACACAGCTGCTTTCTCGCGGCCATGCTCCCGCGGGCATCCTCGCGATGAGGCCCGAGATCGCCATGCTCACACTCAAGGTCGCCGCGCGGATGCGAATCCGTGTTCCGGACAATCTCCAGTTGGTCGGCTACGGAACGCCGCACCAGACGTATGAGCTGTCCTACCCGGCGATCACGTCGGTGGGACCAGGCTCGGACGACGAACTTGCCCGCATCTGTTCGGAGCTTCTCGCTCAGTCGCTGGGCCGACGCCCCGATGTTGCCCCCCGACTGATCTTGGAGTCCAAGTTCATTGAGAGGCAGACAACCCGCCCGCGTGGGCGGGAAATGACGAACTGAACGGCCACGAACGTATGCGGCCGGGCCCTGTGACGGAAGGAGAAGAGGTCATGAGCAAGTGCACTCGTGCGGTAATGGTCGCCCTCCTGGCGACTTCGCCCCTAATGGCAGCCTCCACGCTATTCCAGGAGGACTTCGAGACCGGCCCGGTCGGCGCCTACGTGGTCGGAATTAACGGGTGGACAGGCACGGCCTACCTCAAGTACTCGGACACCGTCATCGACCAGGGGCTGTCGGCCGGCAGCGGGTACGACGGTTCCGTCGGCGACGCCTGGGTCACCATGAACAAGACGTTCACCAATACCGTGACTCCGGGCGAGCAGCTGGTGTGGAGCGCCACCCTGTGGTCTCACAACGCCGGCGGCAGCTATGCCCACATCGAACTCCACCAGTCGGGCACCGTCGGTACGGTCGGTGTCATGCAAGTCTACACCGGATACGGGACTCTCGACTTCGCCATGTTCGACCTCGGCGGTACCCAACTGCTCAACGCACGGGTACCGCAGCTCTTGGTTCCGGTGGACGTCAAGGTCGTCCTGAGCGAATCACCTTACCGGACCGACTGCTACTACCGGCAGCATGGCACTGCAGAATGGACCTGGGTCACCGGCGTCGACCTCGGCTTGCCTCTGGCCAGCTACGACAATGTGACCGTCTACGGCCACAACTACGACAGCGGCGAGGGCAACGGACAAACCGATTCGATTCTCCTGGTCGCGGAGTCAAGCCCTCCGGGCAAGGCCAGCACGCCCCTTCCGGAGGACGGATCCGCCGGCGTGGCGGTCAACTTCTCGCTGAGCTGGACGCCCGGCGGCGGCCAGACGACGCAGAAGGTGTACTTCGGCACGACCAATCCCCCACCGTTTGTGGCCAGCCAGGTCGACAGCACCTACACGCCGCCAACCCTGGCCGCGAGCACAACCTACTACTGGCGCATCGACGAGGCGAATAATGCCGGAACAACGACCGGTGACGTCTGGAGCTTTACCACCCAGGGACCGTGGTCCAGCCCGGACGTGCTATTCGAGGAGTACTTCGAAGGCGGTACGCCAGGCGGCTACGTCGCGGGTACCAACGGCTGGATGGGAACTCGCTTCGCCAAGTACTACGACACGGCAACCGACCAGGGCTTGGCGGCCGCACTCCTTTACGATGTCAACTGTGCTTCTTCCTGGCCGTCAATGACCAAGGCATTCGCCAATAGCCTGCACGCCGGCGCCTGGCTCGAATGGAACGCCACGATGGCCGTCGGCAATACCTACGGCGATTACGCTCACCTGGAGCTCCGCCAGACGGGCTCATCGGGCGAGCAGGACGTGATGCAGGTCTTCATGGGCTACGGGACATTGGACTTCCGCCTGTTCGGCCAGGAAGTCAATCCCCTCATCTCGGGTCGGATCGGTCAGCCGTCTGTCGCGATCGATGTCAAGGTCACCATGGTCGAAGATCCCTATCGCACCGACTGCTACTACCGGCCCCATGGCGAAACCGACTGGACCTGGGTCGCGGGCGATAACCTTGGTCTGCCCCTGGCCAGCTACAGCCGCGTGACCGTGATCGGCCACAACGCCGAGGTCGCCACGGGCAGCGGCGTGGACTCGATCGTTCTGAGAGAATCCACGGCGCTGGGCAAGGCGGCCAACCCCTGGCCGTCGGACAGCGCTCTGGGCGTGCCGGTTTCACCGGAACTGACGTGGGCACCGGGGACCGCCGCGAAATCGCACGATATCTATTTCGGCACCACCAATCCGCCGCCGCTCATCAGGAACCAGACTGACGCCACGTTCTCACCCGGCACGCTTGCTTCAGGAACGAAGTACTATTGGCGGGTCGATGAGGTGAGCGGTACCTGGAAGACGACCGGTGATGTCTGGAGCTTCACCACGGCGGGCCCCTTACCGCCCCACATCATGCTGCAGGAGCAATTCGAGGACGGCACACTGGGCGACTACGTGGTGGGCACCAACGGATGGACAGGCACGGCCTACCTGAAGTACACCGCCATTTCGATCGACGAAGGGTACTCGGCTGGCAACAGCCTCGATCTGACCGTGGGCACCGCCTGGCCTCGCATGAGCAAGTCCTTCACGAACACGACCGCCGGTCGCGAATACCTGGAGTTGACCGCGACGCTGCTGGCCGTGAATACATCCGGGGACTACGCCCACGTGGAGATGCACCAGGCCGGCACCGTTGGAGAATTGGGCGTCGTCCAGATGATGACCGGCTATGGAACGCTGGATTTCCATCTCTTCTCCATGACCGGCAGCCATGACATCTCGATTCGCCCGCCTCAGATCTCCTCTCCCGTCGACGTCAAAGCGGTCTTGAAGGAAAACCCGTATCGCACCGACTTCTTCTATCGGGTACACGGAGCACAGGACTGGACCTATGCCGGCGGCGACGACTTCGGCCTGCCCTTGGCCAGCTATGACTCGATCGGCGTCTACGGCCACAACTATGGCGGCGCCGAATCGACGGGACAGATCGACTCCATCCTGCTTCGCAAGGTCACCGCATGCTCCGTGCCCTTCGCCGATGTGGATGGCGACAACGATGTCGACCAGGCGGACTTCGGTCGATTCCAGCTCTGCTACACGGGCGGCCCCAACTTCATTCCGGATGAGTGCGCTTGCCTGGACGTCACCGAGCCAAAGGGCAGCATCGACAACTTCGATCTGGCGGTGTTCGCGAAGTGCGTGAGCGGACCAATGGTGCCGGCGAACGCGGACTGCGATCAGTAACGGGTATCGGCATGACACGTGCGGCATGGCCGTGTCTCGGTCCACCGGGACACGACCATGCCGCCGTCGCAGAGAGTACCAACTCGACTACGCGAGGGGGCGGATGGTGACGGCCCACTGCAAAGCGGCCAGCCCTTCCAGTTGAGCGCCGTGCTGGCCGGTTGTGTGCAGGCTGGCTGTTGACTCCCGGCTGCGTCTATTGGATGGAAGGTGGATCGTCGTCGCGGCCTGTGCCTGAGAATAGCGAGTTGTGCCCCGCGTCCGTCAGCGGCACCGTGCCGTCGGGATTGACGACGTAACCCAGTTGCCTCGCGCTGCGCCGCTCTACGTGGTTGTCACTGAACACGACGTTGGCCTTGCCGCGGTGCCGCTCATCGGGAGCGGAACGAGCCTTGCCTCGCAGGTTGTCATCGCAGAAGTCGCCGGCGGCGGTCAATCGCGGCGGATCGAGGGCCCACGCGTGATTCAGAATCCGCGCTGGGTCGGTAGTTGCGGCCGCTCCCGTCGGATCGTAGGGCAACCGCTGCTCGATGGGCGTGCTGGCGGCCGTCCCAAGACAATCCGCAGCCATGACCGTCCGGGCAGGCGCCTTGATCTGCCCCGTCCTGACCGGCCAGCGGATCCAGTCGGTCGGCCCGCCGCTAAGCCGCTTCCTGCTGTTGCCCAGAAACTGAAAGTTGTAGCCGTAGGGGTAATTGCGGCTGTTGTTGTACTCGCGGGCTTCGGGGTCAAGGAAAACCTCGCCATCAACCAACTGGGTGTTGTCCAGGGCGGAATTCGGACTCGGCGCGGAGAAGGCATACAGCCGGACCTGAGCGCCCAACATCGCATACCAGCGGGCGCGGTACTTCCAGCCATTTCCTACCCAGTACAGGTTGGTCGACCCGGCGATCTTCGGGAAGCGACCCGCAACAGCCGAATCCTGTGACTGCTGGGCGTACATGTGCCAACCCATGCCGATCTGCCGGATAATGTTGGCGCACACCACCGCCCGACCCTGCTGACGGGCAACGGCCAGCGAAGGCATCAAGATGGCCACCAGCAGGGCCACGAGGCCAATAACCACCAGGACCTCGATGAGTGTGAAAGCAGAGGCCCAGCGAGCCCTGCTCAGCGATGGGGATTCTAGGTCACGAGTGCACCGCATGATTCCTCCAATTAGGCCTGATCACTTGTGCACACGGTCATCGGAAACGCATGGACGGGCCGGCTGACCCCGAGCCGGCTCGCGGAGGATCAAGATAGCAGATTCCGGCACACACAGCAACGATCGGAGCGTCTCCCGCGGAGCTTTCGAGAATGCAGGGGTGGGAACAACAAGTCCTCCGAGTAGAGCCCTCCGGGTCTGAAGATGATGTCTCGACCAGTAACAGGACCCCTGGAACAGATTCCGCTCAACCGGGCTTGCCAGAGTCCGTGGCTCTCTGCGGCGTTGTACTCGATACCGCCCCCTCCGATCGCCTCCTTCAGAGCGTCCCGCCCGCTCACCTGAGCCGCGACGCGAACTCGTATTGCCCTGAGCCGACCTCAAGAATGATCCGGCCCTGTTCCTGCCCGACCCGTTTGACGTCGAAGACCTCGGCGACCGGCTTACCGCCTTCGGTCACATCCACCTTGTCCTGGTCGGGTGCCGGCAGATGGACCGTGGCCGTGCTGCCCACCGGCAGGGTCAGCCGGAGCTTGAACAGGTCGCCGTCCAGCCTCCACGCACTGGCCACCTTGCCGCGAATGGTGTCCGTCTCGCCCTTGGCCCAGGTAATGTCGCCCAGCACGTGCGGCCGGATGATCACGTGCTTGAACCCCGGTTGCTGGGGGTCGATCTGAATGCCCGCCAGGGTCTGGTAGAACCAGGCGCAGATGTCCCCGAAGAAAATGTGGTTGAGCGACTCGGCCCCGCCCCAGTCCTCCCACATCGTGTTCGCCCCCTGGGTAATCCAGTCGCCCCAACTCGGGTACGTGGTCTGCGAGGCGATCTTCCAGGCCACGTCCGCCCGGCCGTAGCGAGTCAGGGCGTGCGGAATGTAGATCGAGCCCAGAACGCCGGAGTTGATGTGGTCCTTGCACCTGGCGATGTTGGCCACCAGCTGCTCCACGACCTTGCCGGCGGTGGTCGGATCGACCAGGTCCCAGTAGAGAGCGGTCGCTTGGGCGGTCTGGCTGCCGGTCGCCACCTGACCCGTCTCGCGATTGACAAACTTCTCATTGAACGCCCTTCGGATCGACTCGGCCAGCTTGGCGTATTTGTCGGCATCGGCGCTTCGGCCGAGCAGCCGGGCGATCTGGGCCAGGATCCGGGCATCCTCGTAGTAGTAACCGGTCGACGTCACTGCCTCCGGCGTCTTCTGGTCGAGACAGACCCAGTCGCCAAGCCCGATGGAGACGATGCCCTTGTCGGCCTTGGCGGTCAGGTAGTCCACATACGTCTTGAAGCCCTCGTAGTGCTCGCCCAGAATCCCGGTGTCGCCGCAATACAGATAGAGATACCACGGAATGATGAAGTAGGCGCTGTCCCAGGCCGGCCCGTTACCCCAGGCGTAACCCCATCCCCCGGTCGGCACGATCCCCGGGAACATGCCGTCAGGCTTCATCGCGTCGCGCATACTGTCGATCCAGTGGGTGTACGCGGCCGCGTTGTCGAAATTGTACATCGCCTGCTGGGCGGACATCTGGGCGTCGCCGGTCCAGCCGTTCTTCTCGCGATGCGGGCAGTCGGTCGGAATCCCCACGAAGTTGCTGACATAGGACCACTTCGTGCACTGCTGGATCTTGTTGAACAGCTCACTAGAGCACTCGAAGCTGCCGGCGTCCCCGCAGGCGGTGTGCACCAGCCGCACATCAAGATCGTCGAGCGTTGGTGTGCCCGGCCACCCGCTGACCTCGATATACTGGAAACCATAGTACACGAACCGAGGCTCGTGGGTCTCGAGGCCGCCACCTTTGAGCGTGTACGTCTCAAACTGCACCCCCCCAGGCTGAGTGAACACGCCAATTTTGGCTTGGTCGAGCGTCCCGTCTTTCGCCAGCCGCTCGCCATACTTGAGCGTGATTCGGTTTCCCGCCTGCCCGCTGAGCCGGATGCGGGTCCAACCGGCCAGGTTCTGCCCCGCGTCGAAGAGGAACACCCCCGGCTTGGGCTCGGTCAGCTTGACCGGCTTCAGCGTCCGGATGACCCTGATGACCGGCACCCGCTGGGCAACCAGCCTGCCCTTCGGCCCGGCCACCACCACCGGCTTGTGCCATTCCGCATCATCGCATTCGACCCTGTCCCAGCCGGCCTTCTCCAACCGGGCGTCGTAACTCTCGCCGTTGCGCACCGCGTCGAACACAATCGGGCCGGCGGTGACCTTCCAGGTGTTCGCATCAGTCGCGATGACCTTGCTCGTGCCGTCGGTGTACTCGATCTGGAACTGCATCTTGAGACAGGGCGGGTTGCGCCACGGGGCCTTGGCGAAGTCCCAGACACAACGGGTGTGCATGTTGTACCAGCCGTTGCCCAGCATCACCCCGGCGGCGTTCCTCCCCTGCTTCAGCAGATCGGTCACGTCATGGGTCACGTACAGAACCCGCCGATCGTAGTTGGTAAACGTCGGATCAAGGACGTGATCGCCGACCTTGCGGCCATTGAGGTACAGCTCGTGGTATCCCAGGCCGCAGATGTAGGCCCGGGCCCGCTTGATCGGCTTGTCCAACTCGAAGACTGTTCGCATCAGCGGTGCAGGCTGGGGAACGGGGTGCACAAACAACTCGCCCCACGGTCCGTCACCCAGCCGGCCGACTTCCCTCACCGCCGCCCAGCCGCCGTCGGCGAAGGCGGCCATGCGCCACTGCGGCTTCTCCTCGTCGCCGCTCTTCCACGTACCATCGGTGCTGATCACCAGCGGCTCGCCGCCGTCGAACTCCACGCGCAGTTGGCCGATCACCCCGGCTGGCTTCTCCTCCGAAAAGGCGGTCAAAGCCAGGACGTTCCTGCCGTCCGTCAGATGGCGGGTCACATCGAGGAGGTCCAGCTGCCACAACCCGTTGTCCTTTTTGACCACCTGATCGTTGACCGCCAGCTCGTATCGGTTGGAGACCGCGAGAATCAGACGCGCCTTGAGCACCGTCCGCCCCGCCGGCAATTCGAATGATCGTCGGAAGAAACGCGGCCGGTCCTTGGGAGCGCGCTTGAAATCCTCTTTCGCCAGCCAGATCCAACGCATTTCCTCCAGGACGAACGGGGCGGCAACCTGATCGCGATCGTACTGGGCACTCAGCCATTGCCCTTTCCAGTCGTCCACATTGAGCAGACCCATCTCCCAAAACGCGGGCTCGCTCCAGGCCGACGGGCGGTCACCTGCATCCCACAGCCGGACCTTCCACCAGGCCCGCTGACCGCTGGCCAGGACTCTGCCCCCGTAAACAACCTGAGCGGATTGGTCCGAAACCACCTTGCCGGTGTCCCACAGGTCGCCCTTGTCGGCCGCCAGTTCATCGGCCGAGCTCGCCGCCAGCACCTGGTAGGCTGTCTGCCGCTGGCCGCGCTGATCCGATCGCGGCACCCAACTCAGCCGCGGACAGGCAACGTCGATCCCCAACGGATTAACCAGGTATTCGCAGCGGAGTCTCTGGACGGCCAGAGGAGCATCAGCGGCCGCGTTCACGAAGTCGCTCACCAGGCTCATGATCATCACCATCGCCAATGAAAGGAGTACCCCTCTCGAAATCGCACTCATGGTCGCTGCTTCTCCATGCCGAAGAACCAGGTCGCCGCGGCATCCGCGGCCGCGAAACACAGCCCAGCCGAGTGTATGACCATGGGTGAACGACCGTCAAGCGGTCACGACTGACCGCCAATCCGCCCGGTGCGGCCAGAACCGACAAGAACCGCGGCCATGGCCCAAAGACGGCGTCTGATCTAAAATGGCATGTTGCGTGAGAAAAGGCGATGCCGGGAGATCATGCCATGCCTTGCCATCTCTACCGATGTGCGATGTCCACCCTGTGGCTTTCCGTCCTGGTCGCAACCCCTAGCCCGGCGCCGGCCGCCGCACAAAGCCGGCCCGCGGAGATGGAGGAAGCCGAACCTATCGACATGACCATCCTGTTCATCCGCGACCCCCTCGTCCAGAAAGACTTGAAGCTCGACGCGGACCAGCAAACACGCATCGAGGCGCTTCTCGACGAGAACGACGGCCCGCTGTTTCGTGCCCGGAACCTGCCACCCAGGGAATGCAAGGCCAAGGCCGACGCCCTCCTGGCAAGAATCGAGAAGGAACTGGAGCAGGTCCTTCAGCCCCAGCAACGGGTCCGCTTCGATCAGATCATGCTGAGAACCCGCGGATTGAGCGGCTTTCTGCAGCCCGCGGCGGCCCAGGCACTCCGGCTGACCACGGGACAACGCCGGCGAATCGAGACCATCGTCCTGGCCTCCCAGAGAGGCCGTGACTCAAGCGGGAAATGGGTCGTCAGCAATGCCGATGGGGACGAACGACGGCCCGGACTGAGCGAGATTCTCGCGGTCCTGAGCGATGAGCAGCGCCTGACCTGGCGGGGACTCCTCGGACCAGGTTTCGACATCGCCCGCCTCCGGCCGCTGGCCTTCAAGGCCCCGGAGTTCCGCGAGGTCGACACCTGGCTCAACGCCAAGCCGACTGCCCTGGCCGCCCTGCGCGGACAGGTGATCCTGATCCACTTCTGGACTGCCAGCGACGTCAACTGCACCCGCAATTACCCCGCCTATCGAAGCCTGCAGACCGCGTATGCAAAGAAAAGCGTCACCTTCATCGGCATTCATACCCCGGAGACAGAAGACGAGCGTGACGTCGAGACCGTCCGCCGAAAAGCCGCTGAAAACAAGTTCACCTTCGCCATCGCCATAGACAACGACAAGTCCAACTGGGACGCCTGGGGCAACCAGGTCCGGCCGGCCGTCTACCTGGTGGACAAGCGCGGCTTTGTTCGGTTCTGGTGGTACGGCGAACTGAGCGGCAAGAAGAACAACGGGGAGAAGATCCTACGCGCCCGACTCGACGCTCTCCTGGCCGAGAAAACCGACGAAGCCACCACCAGGGCGAATTGAGCCGCCGCACGGCCGTCACGATCCCTTACGCTGGACGTTCCCCGCGGCAGGCCACTATACTGCCGCCCTGACGATCCTCGAGCCGGGGGCGCAGGCAGGTATCATCTGGCGGCCAGACACCCCTGTCCCGGCGGTCGATTCTTGGGCTCGTTGACCGGAGGTCCCCGACTTGGTCGCTAACCCTGTTCTCGGCGTATTCCTGCACTGGATGGGCGGTCTCGCCTCGGGCAGCTTCTACGTACCCTTCCGGTTCGTCCGCCGGTGGTCATGGGAAACCTACTGGCTGGTCGGCGGCGTGTTCAGCTGGATCGTGGCCCCGTGGGTCATCGGACTGGTCATGACCACTGACCTGCTCGGCACGCTGGGCGAATCACTCCAGTTCCATGGCTCCAGCTGCTTCTGGACCTACTTCTTCGGTGCGATGTGGGGGCTGGGTGGGCTGACCTTCGGATTGACCATGCGATACCTGGGCATGTCGTTGGGCATGGCCGTCGCCCTGGGCTACTGCGCGGCATTCGGCACGCTCATGCCGCCCATTTTTCGCGGCGAGTTCGTCGACAACATCCTCCGCACGACGCCGGGGCAGGTCATCCTGGTCGGCGTCGCCGTGTGCCTGGCCGGTATCGCCATCGCCGGCCTGGCCGGCATGTGGAAAGAGCGGGAAATGGATGAGAAGGCGAAGACGGCGGCCATCAAGGAGTTCAACTTCAAGAAGGGCATCCTGGTCGCGACTTTCTCCGGCGTGATGAGCGCCTGCTTCTCCTACGGCCTGGCAGCCGGCGACCCGATCAAAACAACCGCCCTCGCTCACGGGACCACGACCCTCTGGCAGGGCCTGCCTGTGCTCGTCATTCTCCTGGCCGGCGGGTTCACCACCAACTGCATCTGGTGTATCATCCTGCACGTCCGCAACCAGAGCGCCCACGAGTACCTGAGCCCCATGACCCGGCCCAAGACTCCTTCCGGCGGGTTCGAAGTCATCACCGAATCGGCCAATGCGACCAGGAACTCGGCGATGCACCCACAAACCGCGGCGGCGGAACCCGTGCCCCTGGTGCCCAACTACTTCTTCTCCGCCCTCGCGGGCGTCACCTGGTACATGCAGTTCTTCTTCTACACCATGGGCGAGACCCAGATGGGCACGTACAAGTTCTCGAGCTGGACCCTGCACATGGCCAGCATCATCATCTTCAGCACCATCTGGGGCATCATTCTTCACGAGTGGAAGGGCTCCAGCAAACGGGTCCATGCCCTGATCACCGCGGGCATCGTGGTGCTCATTGCCTCGACGATCATCGTGGGATACGGGACGAAGCTGCAGACTCAGTGATCGCCGCCGTGCCAGTTTGGCTGCGGCCGGCAGACATTGGAATCCCCGGCGTCCGGGCCGTGACGAGTACGCGGCTCAGCCGTCGGTCCCTGGTACAGACCCGACCGAGTCGGTAGAATCATGGGTGATGAACGACCCGATCCAACCATGCGAAGATATCCCTCCTGACTGGCTAGCCGAGTTCGAGGCCGCGGCGCGGCGCCCGCTCGAGACGCGGATGAAGTACGCTTTCATCCACACCTATAAGCCGGTCCTGGACGACGCCCCGTTCCGAGCTTTCGACACGATGGAAGACTACCGGCGATGGTGCGAAGAGAACCTACCGGATTGGCTGGGCTATGGCCGCGTTTGAATATCGACAGGCACAGGAGATCCGAGACGCTTTCGCCCGCCACGGCTGCCGATACCTGTTCATCGGCAAGTCCGGCGCGATCCTCCTTGGATTTCCGGACACCACTCAGGACGCGGACTTGTTCGTTGAGAAGACCGCCCAGAACTGCCAGGCTCTCGTCTCCGCACTGCGGGATCTCGGCTTCAGGCTGACGGACGAGCAGGTTGCCGAGATCCAGCGGGGCAAGGATTTCGTTCAACTCAAAGACGGCCCATTCGATCTTGATCTCGTGTTCGCGCCGGACGGGATCGAACGATTCGAGGACGCTTGGCATCGCCATGTGGAGGTTGAGGGCTTCCCCGTCTGCCACGTGGATGACATCATCGCCAGCAAGGCGGCGACGAATCGGCGTAAGGATCGCGAGTCACTTCCTCGTTTGCGGTCATTCCGGGAGTATTGGCTGCGCCACCGATCGCCATAGGCCGCCGGCTGTGCTCGTGGTTACTTCCGGCGTGGCCGCGGAATCATCAGCCCGACACACAGCGTGAGGATCGACGCAGGCTCGGGAACGACCGGGTCGTAGGCCAGCATGATGCCGGCGGGCCCCCCGTAAGCGATCACCGGATTGTCAAAGCGATCAAAGGCCAAGGCGGCATCGCTGGTCGGATAGGCGTCCAGGATGAGTCCGCTCACCGGATCGTTGCCCCTGGGAAGCACAATATCACCCCAGCCCTCCCCGTTGTTGATCCGATAGTGAATCGAGCCGTCCATGCCCACATAGGCCACCGCCGGATGCCCCTGGCGGTCAAACACCAGATTGACCCGTTGACTGGCCACGGCGCTGGAGAGCTGCTCCGTCACCCAGGCCCCCAACTGGATATCGAACTGGCACACCAGGAGCGCACTATCGGATTTGATCGCGAGGGCCACATTGTCATGGGGACCATATCCCAGCGAGAGTATCGCGTTCGACGAGGAAGGGAAGTTGGTGCCAAGGCTGGCTCCGTACCACGTTCCCTGGCCGGGCTCCTTGCTGGCAACAATGATCTCTGACCCGTTGCGGAAAGCAAGCCCAATGCGATCCTGACTGTCGACCGCGATAGTCGGTTTCTCCCCCGTCGGACGGATTTGGGTCCCCACCGTTACCTTGTCGACCAGATCCGTATTCCACCCCTGGCTGTCATAGGCGGACAGCACCAGGCCCTTCGTGGTGCCTACATTCCCCATGTACGCAACGACCGGCCGGTTGTTGGACTGATACGCGAAATCAGGCCCGCCACTGTAATAGAAATTCGACACGGCTGTGCCGACGCCGGAATGGGACCACCCATTGCGCGAGGACTGTGCAAACCTGACCTCGTAGGCGTTGCTGATCCACGTGACGCCGACGCGACCGTCCGGCCCGGCGTGCACCCGGGCCATGGTCGCGTTGCCGGATATGGAGCTCAGGGCGGTTTCCGACCATCCCGCGGGAGTCAGTGACGCCGCCTTGAATCCCCCCGCTCGATCGTAGAAGACCGTGGGCCAAGTGTCCCCGGTTCGCATCCCTAACGACACCAGGGGAGGAGAACTCACTCCGGAAGCAACTCTCTGGAAGTCCCAGGTGATGTGGGTGGCCAGCGCCGGGAAGGTCAAGGCCAGAATCACCAGGACCGAACCCGTGATCATCCTTCGACAAGCAAGGAACTTGGTCATGTGCGATGCACTCCTTCTCGCCTGGAACCACAGCCCGGGTCCGCCGGCCGGTCGCTGCCACTCCAGCAGGCTTGGAAGAAACCGAAGTCGGCCTGGTCCACGTCCTGGTCCGTGTCGAAATCGGTTGAACCACAGGTGGCCTGCTCTTGCACGATGGCCGGCCCCGTGTAGCACGCGGTAAACCGCTGCAGATCACCCGCGTCGACGTCGCCGTCGCGATCGAAATCGCCAGGGATCAACGCCGGGCACCCGCGGGTCGAATCCATCACTGCTCCGGGAATGGTCAGCGGGCATGGATCGCATGCGTCGCCGGCGCCGTCACCGTCTGAGTCGTCCTGGTCGCGGTTGGAGACCGCCGGGCAGTTGTCGGACTCGTCGGGAATCCCATCACAATCGGTATCTCCGGCGAGGGGCACCGGAATCGCGGGACCGATGACGTGGAGCCGCTGCATCTCGTCGATGAAGGCCACTGCCCACCTGCCGTGCGTGTCGATCGCCAGACCGGGAGGGGTGAACCTCATGAAGCTGGTCGCCAGACGGCTCGAAAACCAGCCGGCGTCGTTCATGGCCAGATTTACTGACCAGTCATTTCTCCTGACATAGGCGATTCTGGTCCGCCCAGCCTGATCCAGTACCATTGCACTCGGGCCGAATGCAATATCACCGCCCGTGAGGACGGCCTGGTTCGTGGCACCCAAGGCGTGGAAGCGAACCACCGCAAGACCGGTCGACGAAGACCACGCCACCAACGGTGCGTCCACGGCATCGACGGCCAAGGAAAGACCGGTGGCTTGAGGGAGCGTACCGCCACCGTAGCTACGACTGGTCCAGCCATCGGAAGACCGCGTCCATACTGTGATGTTCCGTGTCTGCGCGTCGTGCATGGCCACAACCACCCGATTCAGGCGGTCAACCGTCACCGCGACTCGGCTGCCGATCGCATTGGTCGAGACGGTGGTGGGAATCGGCTCGTTGGTCCACTTGCCGGTCCTGGGCTGGAATGAAGCCAGCCGGAGACTGGAAGACGTGCTGTAGACCATGAACGGATCGCCATATGGGCCCATCGCAAATCGCGCGTAACTACCCATAGCCGCCTGGGCAACCGGGGTGGAACTGACCCCCAGCAGCGGCCCTCCATTAAGGTAGTAGTACAGCCAATAGTCAGACCGGAGAAGGGCCACTGAAACCCCGCCGAACCGGTCGACCCCGATCGAGGGGGCCGCGGTGAAACCATAATCGTGGATGACGGTCTTCGCGATACCGGTGCAAGAACACCGTACCATCCTGAGGATCGGCGTGTCCTCGCCGTGGTACACAACCACCAGGTCGCCGTTGCGATCGATGCCGATAGCAGGAATCGCCTGCGGATTCACTCTCTCCTCGATGACCAGATCAGGGAATGTGTCGTCGGCCCGCATGCGACCCGGATGGGCAAGGGAAACGAACAGGATACCTGCCGCAATCCAGCAGAGCCCTGACCGGCTGACATGCCTGGCGATTCGCTTTTGCCGTCCGGTGGTGAACATGATTACCTCCGGCGAGCACAAAGCACGACCAGGCCGAAAAGCCCCATCAGCAGGGACGCAGGCTCAGGAGTCACCACGGGGTCGTAGGCCAGGATGAGCCCGGCCGACCCCACGTACGCGATGACCGGATTGTCGAAGCGGTCAAACGCCAAGGCGGCGTCGGTTCCCACGACTGGATTCACCACCAGCCCACTGGTCGGATCGGTCCCCAGCGGAAGTACGACATCCGTCCAGCCGTCACCACGGTTGACCATGTAGTGAATCACATCGTCACTGCCAGAGAAGGCCACCGCCGGATGCCCCTGGCTGTCAAAGGCCAGATTCACAGCCTGGCTGGCAACCGCCACCGACAGTTGTTCCGTCACCCAGGCCCCCGACTGGATGTCAAAGTGGCTGACCCAGAGTAGATTGTTCGATTTGATCGCCATCGCGACGTGGTCGTTGGCACCGTAACCCAGCGAGAGCATCATGCTCGACGACGACGGGAACGTGCTCCCAAGACTCGTACCGTACCACGACCCCTGGGCGAGGTCCTTCGTGGCAAAGATCACTTCGGAATTGGAGCGGAAGCCCAGGCCGATGCGATCCTGACTGTCGACGGCAATGGTCGGAAGATCTCCCCCGATTCGGACCGTCTGACTCACCGTCACCTTGTCGACCAGGTCCGTGTTCCAGCCCAGGCCGTCGTAAGCCGAAACCACCAGCCCGGCCTTGTTGCCCGACAAGCCTGTATACGTGACCACCGGCCGATCGTCGGACGTGTACGCGAAATCCGGTCCGCTCACAGAACTCGAAGTCACCGCGGTGCCAACCTTCGACGCCTGCCAGCCGTATCGTGATGACTGAGCGAACAGCACTTCGCGACCGCCGTTGAGCCAAGCGATGCCGACACGTCCGTCACTCCCGTCGCGCGCTCTCGCCGCCCTCACGAGGTTGTCGGCACTGGTGCCCAGAGCGGTTTCTGACCATCCGACCGGGGTGAGCGATGCGGCCGTGAACCCCGCTCGATTGTAGAACACCGTGGGCCAGGTGTCTCCCGTGCGCATGCCCAGGCTGACCATCGGCGGTGAGGGTGCCTGCGAAGACACCCTTTGGAAGTCCCAGGTGATGTTGGTGGCCAGTGCCGGTCCGGCCGGAACCCACATCCCGAGTACCGCGACCACCATCATCTTCGTACAAATCAGGGATGGCTTCATGGGGGAAATGCTCCTCCTCTCTCTACCGCCCAGCGCGCAACCGTGCGACGAGCCAAGGGGCTGTCCGGGAGGGGACCCGAACCCGCGTTTGCCGGGGCGATGCTCCACGACAAGCCACGACCCGATTCCGAGACAACTCCACCCAATCACCCCTGTTTTTACCCCCCTTGGCGGAAGAAGTCAAGCAGATTATGAACATGCGTCAGCCTGCGCGCCGCAGGGTTTTACAGTCACACAGCATCCCAACCCGGCAGCTCCCCAAGCCCACGCCGACCGAGTGGGCCCGGAACAGATCAGGCCTTGAAGTACCTCGCTTCCGGATGGTGGGCAATAACAGCCGAGGTGGACTGCTCCGGATCCAGCTGAAACTCCTCGCTGAGGGTGATTCCGATATCCTTCGGCCCCAGCAATGGCCAGAGATGGGCCTGGTCTTCGAGGCTGGGGCAGGCGGGATAGCCAAAACTGAAACGGCTGCCCTGGTAGCCCTGCTGGAAGATCCGGCGAACCTCGCGAGCATCCCGCCCGGCGATGCCCAACTCCATGCGAACCTGCTTGTGGATGTACTCGGCCAGGGCCTCGGCGGTCTCGACACTCAGGCCGTGCAGGTGAAGGTAATCGCGGTAACGGTCCTCGGAAAACCACTGCCGAGCGACCTCGCCGGCCCGTCGGCCGGCGGTGACGATCGATAGAGCGACCACGTCGAACTCGCCGCTGGACTTGGGTCGCCAGAAGTCGGAGAGGCACCAGAACGGCGCTCTTTTCTGGCGGGGGAAATCGAAACGGGCAATGAGCCGTTCCCGGTCCTCGGGATCATAGACCCGAAGACCGTTGCCCTCGCTCTGGCAGGGCCAGTAACCGTAGATCGCCTTGGGCTCGAGAATCGCCTCCTGCTCGCACCGGGCCACCAGGTCGCGGTAGATCGGCCGAACCTCGGCGTCAATGTAGCGGTCAAACTCATCCTGCGAGCGGCCCTTTCTGCGGTAGTCCCACTGCACCTGGAAGAGCATGACCTCGTTCAGGTAAGCCAAGACCGCCTTGAGCGGAACCTTCTCGATCACCCGCCGGCCCCAGAACGGCGGCTTCGGAATCGGTACGCTCGCGGAAACCCCACTCCTGGCGGGCACTTCGATCAACGTCTCCAACGCCGAAGTGACCCCGCCAACGGCCACAGCACGAAGGTGCACCGCCTCCACATCGGCTTCGGACATCTCGGCCGTATCCACCAACCGGACACCGGCCATCAGCTCGGGCAGCCTGCCCCCGCAGATCTTGGCCATGAGGTCCATCCCGGCGAACGCATCCCGGGCGTAGAAGAGCGGCCCCTTGTAGAGCGGCCGCAGATCCTGCTCCACGTACTTGCGAGTCAACGCGGCGCCGCCAAGGATGACCGGCGGGGCCACCCCGCGCTCGTTGAGCACCAGCAGGTTGTCTCGCATGACCACGGTGCTCTTGACCAGCAGACCGGACATGCCGATGACGTCGGCCCGCTTCTCCTGCCAGGCGTGCACGATCGCATCAATGGGCTGCTTGATGCCCAGGTTGTACACGGTGTAACCGTTGTTGGTCAGGAGAATGTCCACCAGGTTCTTGCCGATGTCGTGAACGTCACCCTTGACCGTGGCCAGGACAATCGAACCCTTGCCGGTTTCGCCCGTCCGGTCCATGTGCGGCTCGAGATGGGCGACCGCGGCCTTCATCGTTTCCGCCGACTGGAGCACGAAGGGCAACTGCATCTGCCCGGAGCCAAACAGGTCGCCGACGACCTTCATGCCCGGCAGAAGAATCTCGTTGATGATCTCGAGCGGCTGGTGCGTCGCCCGGGCCTCGTCAAGATCGGTTTCCAGCCCCTTGCGGTCACCGTCAATCACTCTCTGCTTCAGCCGCTCCTCGACCGTGGTCGGGCGAGCGACGGCTTCCTGCTCCTCCGCTCGCTCACCGGTCAGGCGGCTGATCAGATCGGCCAGCGGATCGTAGCCAGGAGCGCGCTCGTCAAAAATCAGCTTCCGGGCGATCTCCCGAAACGCCTCGTCGATCTTGAAGAGCGGCTCGATCCCGGCGGCGTGAACGATGGCCGCGTCCAGCCCGGCCTCGCGAGCGTAATGCAGAAACACGCTGTTGAGCACGTGCCGGACCGCAGGCTTGACCCCGAAGCTGATGTTGCTGACCCCCAGGAGAATGTGGCACTCGGGCATCTCCCGCTTGATCCGGCGAATAGCCTCGAGCGTCTCCAGGCCCAGCCGGCGGTCGTCGTCGTTGCCCGTGCAGATGGTGAAAGTCAGCGGATCGAAGAGAATGTCGCTCGGCCTCATGCCGTACTTGCTGACCGCCAGGTCATACAGCCGGCGGGCGATGGCCACCTTCCGCTCGCAGGTCTTGGCCATGCCCTCCTCGTCGATCGTCAAGGCCACCACCGCAGCCCCATACTTGCGGCACAGCGGCAGAACCTGGGCACAGCGATGCTCACCATCCTCGAGGTTGATGCTGTTCACCACGCACTTGCCGCCGGCTAGCTTCAGGGCGGTCTCGATCACCGCCGTCTCCGTCGAGTCGATCATCAGAGGAACCTGGACCTCGGTGGCGAAACGGCTGATCAGCCGGCTCATGTCCGCGTTCTCGTCCCGGCCGACGTAGGCGGCGCACACGTCGATCATGTGGCAGCCGCTCCTGACCTGGTCGCGGGCCATCTGGACCATGCCTTCGATGTCCTCCGCCGCGAGAAGCTCACGGAACTTCTTGGACCCGTTGGCATTGGTCCGCTCGCCCACGATCAGGAAGCTGTTGTCTTGCCGGAAGGCAATCGATTGATACAGGCTGGATGCACCAGGCTCGAAACGCGGCTCACGCTTGACCGGAGGCCGATGACCGATGGCCTTCACGACCGCGGCCAGATGCTCGGGCGTCGTACCGCAGCAACCGCCAACCAGGTTCACCCCATCGGCCTCGACAAACTCCTTAAGCCAGCGGGCCAGCTCCTCCGGGGTCAGCGGATACACCGGCTTGCCGCCGACCACCTGGGGCAGACCGGCGTTGGGCACCACACTCAGCTTCCGCGTGCAGTATTCGCTCAGATAGCGTATGTGCTCGCTCATCTCCTGCGGACCCGTGGCGCAGTTCAGGCCGATGACCTCGATCTGAGGATAAGCCTCGAGCGTGGTCACCGCCGCGGCGATGTCGGTGCCCACCAGCATGGTGCCAGTCGTCTCGATCGTGATCTGGACCATGATCGGCACCCGCCGCCCGCACTCCCCGAATACCTGCTCGGCGGCGGCCAGACCGGCTTTGACCTGAAGGATGTCCTGGCTGGTCTCGAACAACAACGCGTCCACGCCACCCTCCATCAGGCCGCGGATCTGCTCGGCGTAGCTGTCCTGGAGAATGTCAAACGTGGTCTGCCGGAGCGAAACCAGCTTCGTGCCCGGACCCATCGAACCGATCGCGAAACGGGGATGACCGGATGTACCACAACGCCGGCATGCGTCCCGGGCAATCTCGGCTGCCAGACGATTCAGCTCCCGGGTCCGGTCCGCCAGACCAAACTCGGCCAGCACGATCCTGTTACTGCCGAAACTGTTCGTCTCGACGGCGTCGCATCCAACCTCCAGAAAACGGCGGTGAATCTCACCAACAACGTCCGGCCGGGTCTGACAGAGGATCTCGGTACAGTTCTCGTGGTTCCGATAATCGGACAGCGGCAGATCGTACCCATGCACGCTCGTACCCATGGCCCCGTCAAGGAAGACCACACGCTGGCTCAGCAAGTCGAGGAACTCGGATCGCATGCACACTCCAATGGCCGGTCGCCAAAGTCGAGTATAGTAGTGCCTGTAAGCGTATCGGACAATCGGCCCGGCGGGCCCGGCTGTTTCACCTGCCGTCGAACCTCCCCGAGAGGCCTTCCGGGTATAATGGCGACGTCAACGACAGAGTCGCGATGGACCCCTGGCAGGCTGTCCATCCAACGGCGTGGAGTGTGGAACGTGACTCGAACGTGGGTCATCATCATGACCATGGTGCTCGCACCCGGGTGCACACCGGCCCGAGGTGAATGGACCACCCTCCTCTACGGCGACCACGCCTTCGTCGCGAACTCGGAGACACTCTTTGCCCCTGAATCCAGTGGAGTGGTCGCCAGCCGCACGAATCCCTGCGTCTACTGGACTCACAACGACGCCGGGTCGGCACAACCCCTGGTCTGGGCATTCCGCCTCGCTCCCGAAGATAAGGCCGCCCGCATCGCCAAACACCTCGGACGCGTCGAACTGACCAGAGCCAGTAATCACGACTGGGAAGACATCGCCAGCGGACCCGACGGAACCATCTACATCTTCGATGGCGGCGACAACCCACCCTGTGAACGAAGCGAAAAGCAAATCCACCGTTTCACCGAGCCGACCATCGACCCGGCCGGCTCGCCCATCACCATGACCTGTGCCTTCGACTCGCTGCGCTTCGAGTATCCGAGTTCCGCTGCCCCCTCACTCCCCGCCGAAACGGACACCGATCGCTACGACGCCGAATGCCTCATGGTGCATCCCACCACCGGAGATATCTACATCGTCACCAAGCGAACCACGGACAAACGCGACATCGCCCTGGTCTTCAAGCTGCCGGCCGCATCCATCGCCTGGAATAGCTCCAAAAACCATGTCCTCCAGTACCTGGCCGACCTGACACCCAAGGTGTCCAGCATCTTCACCACGATGGTCACGGGCGGCGACATCCATGCCGACGGCGGGCGGCTCATCATCCGTACCTACGCCTTCGCCTACGAGTTTGTCCTGCCGCCCAGCCAACCCTTCGACGCCATCTTCCAGCAAACACCGGAAACCTACAGCCTGCTCAGCGAGCTTCTGCCCGAGACTCTCCAGGGCGAGGCCATCTGCTACGGCTACTGCGACGGAAGCCTCATCACCACAACCGAGGCATCCGGCCAGTCCGTCTTCCGAATCTTCGCCACGAACTGGCTGATGGCTAACCTCCGAGCCGAAGCCATCACCAACACCACCGCTCGAATCTGCTGGGAAACCCCCCAGGCATACCCCTCCTCGGTGGACTATGGCACCACGACCTCCTATGGATCCACACTGACCGATCCAAACCCCCGCACCAACCACGCCCTAACCTTGACCGGACTTGCCACCGACCAGACCTACTACTACCGGGGACGGTCCGATTCACTCACCTACCCAGCCGCCCATCAGGCGAACGCCTACGCGTTCCGCGCTCGCCTCCTCGTCCAAGCCGACTTCGATCACGACGGAGACGTCGATCTGGACGACTTCGCCCACCTCCAGCGATGCCTCGAGGGACCGACCGTCATTCCCCAAGACCCGGACTGCAGCGACGCCAGGATGGACGGAGACGACGACGTGGATGCCGCCGACAGCCTGCTCCTCCGAGCCTGTCTCAGCGGCACAAACATCCCACCCGAACCGAATTGCCTCCACGAATAGTCATAACCTATTGTCAGAAAAGAAAATATAGAACCACGACCGCGGCGGCAGTTCGCCCCTAACGCCGATTGTTAACGGGTGTCAATATTCATGAGACGAGAAATATGCTGCGAGAGCAAACCACCTGGCCCGCCAAGAAAGGGTCCCGACCATGTTGGAACGTATTCCAGCCGTCGTTGTTGTCTGTGCCGTGGCCGTAGCCTGCATCCTCGTCAGCGGGAAAATGTGTCCGTCCCGGCCGGATGTGCCTCTGGTCCCAACCGGACTACCCCTGCCAACACTCGAGCCGCCAAGACCACGGCCGGCATCCACCCCGACACCCGCCCTCGCCGCTCAACCCGCCGGGCATGAAACCGGATCGGCCCTCGTCCCCCGAACAACGACCTCGCAACCAACCGTCTCCCATCCGCATCACCCCACCGTCCCCTCAACAGCGACACCGAGCACCCAGCCGGTATCCCGAATCGGCGCGGCCCTCTACGTACGCGACAGAACCGGACGTCCCACCGCCGACCCGATCTGACCGCCTTCGCATGCAGCGGCTCACCCGACGAGACCCGGCCCTCCTGCTTCCTCCACCAGCCCCCTCGCGCCGCCCTTCCCGCCGGTTGAGCCCGCACAGGACGGCCGAGCCCGTCAACAGCAGTCGCGCCGGCGGTTCGCCGCAACGGAAGGCCATTGACGCCGCTTGCATCATCCATCGGCCGTCGTACCATGACTCCTGCCGTGCGGAGCCTTCTCGGTGCGAAGTGTGCGCCGGGTGGCCGATCCCATCCGTGACGGCAGGGGATACCCATGGCCATGGACCGCTCACAATCGCGTCGCGCGTTCCTCCGCGGATCACTGGGCGCATGCGCCGCCTCGCTGCTCGATCGTGAACTCCTGGCCACCGACAGCAGGCCGAATGCCGCGAAGGAACTCGGCTTCCCGCTGGTCGATTTCCACGTTCATCTGGACAACAGCACCATCGGCCAGGTGCTCCCGCTCGCGCGCGAGCGGAAGGTGAAGTTCGGCATCGTCGAGCATGCCGGCACCAGGGAAAACGTCTATCCCGTGGTACTGAGCAACGACGACGAGTTGCGGGCGTACGTGAACAGGCTCGAGGGCAAGGACCTCTACAAAGGGGTTCAGACCGAATGGACCGACTGGATTCAGTGCTTCTCCCGCAAAACGCTGGCACTGCTCGACTACGTGCTCACCGACGCCATGACCTTCCCCGGCAAGGACGGTAAACGAGTCAAGCTGTGGGAGAAGCAAGCCGAGGAGCGCGTGGACATGGGCAACCACCAGGTCTTCATGGACCGCCTTGTCGATTGGAACGTCCAGATCATCAACCGGCAGCCGATCGACATCCTGGCCAATGTGTCCTGGCTGCCCGCACCCCTGGCCAACGACTATGACAGGCTTTGGACCGACGCCCGTGTCACCAAGGTCATCGACGCCGCGGTGAAGCACCGGGTCGCAATCGAGATCAGTTCGAGCTTTAGACTGCCCAGACTCCGATTCCTCAGGATCGCCAAGGAAGCCGGTGCGAAATTCACCTTCGGCTCCAATGGACGCTACCCCCAGATGGGCCTCCTGGAATACAGCATCGCAACCGCCAAGGAACTGGGCCTCAAACCCCCCGACATGTTCACGCCGGCTCCCGACGGACAGAAAGCCGTCCAGCGACGTGGTGACTGACCGGACCGCCTCCAGCGTTAGCCCGCCGACTACCGCGAGCCTCCTCCAGATGACGCATGAGCTGCTCGGGCGCCGACGAACGCTTGCCCGCAAGGAACGCCTTTCACCCTGCATCCCAGCAGTCATCGGTGCGACCACGGGTATCTGCCCGCGCCAGCGGCTCGAGACGTGTGACCGCCATGCATTTGTCAGTATTCGTCAACAGCTCCGCTCCGGCAGGTCCCAGAGTGTCACCCAGCGTGAATTGCCCTCTTCAACAGGGGAGAGCGACCCGCGACCGTGCCCAGCGAAGACGGGAATCCCCCCTCGCCGACGAATAAACCGCCCGGGCGGGCGTTACACCCTCGTTGGTGCGAAGCGCGCCGGATTGCCGAAGAGAATCACGGAAGAAAATGGCCCTCTCCCGCAACAGTACTCTGGATATGACGGCACCATGCGTTTCGGACGACCTTCGGAAGGTGCCGAATGATCAGGAGTTGCTGCGCAGCGCCGGCCAGGGCGACCAAGCGGCGTTCCGCGAGCTTCTCAGCCGTCATGCACGCTATCTGTACGGTATCGCCCATGGTCTCACGCGAAATCCGGCCGATGCCGAAGACCTGGTGCAGGAAACATGGATCGGAGCCCTCCGGTCAACTTTTCGAGGCGAAGCGTCCGTACGTACCTGGCTGGTTCGCATCCTGGTGCGGCAAGCCGCGGCCATGCGGCGATCCAGGGAGCGATCCAAATGGCGACTGATCTTGCCGTGGTTCTCAGCCCGGCAACGCGACACCGAAACCGACGGGGAGAGTTCGATGGAACCGGCGGCATCGCCCACCACCTCCAGCAGCGAGGCGCGAATGGACCTGTCGCACATGCTGGAAACACTGTCGCCAGAGCACCGGGAAGTCATCGTGCTCCGCGAACTCGAGGGGATGAGCTACGAGCAAATCGCGGCCGAGCTTCGCGTGCCACGCGGCACGGTGGAATCGCGGCTGCATCGAGCCCGGGAACAACTGAGAGCACGATTCAAGGGCTATGGGTCGTAAGGGGAAGACGCGGCGGGTGCTTTGACCTATGAACAGGAGCAACCCATGAGCTGCCACAAGGCCGTCCACATCCATGCCTACCACGACGGCGAAGCGTCGTCAGACGAGAAGCTGGCCGTGGAAGCCCATCTGCACGAGTGCTCGGAATGCCGCAACCTCCTCGCGGATCTGCAAGGACTATCCCGTATGCTCCGCGCGTGCTTCCTGGAGGAACCCCCCCCCGGCCTGGTCAACAGATTGGAGTTGGCCTCGCGCTCCGCTCAGGATCGTGACGTCAGACGACTGGCGGGCTGGATGACGGCGGCGGCCGCCGCGGTCCTGGCGATCACCCTCGCCGGCTACCCGAATAGGCAAGTGGAAGCCGCCAGCCGAACCGGAACGTGGGAGTTGGCCGCGGTCATGCCCCCCATCCAGCCAAGCGACGACGCCGCAACGGAGACAGTCGAGGTCGCCCGCTGGATGGTGGCCGACCTCTCTGCTCCCGCCTCGGGGGAGGAACCGCGATGACCCGACTCACCGTTGTCATCGGTTTTCTGGTGGCGTTCATCGCCGGCCTGATGGTCGGCATGGAGCGGCGGCCCGCACCTTCCACTGCCTGGCCGGCATCGACCCAACCTTCGCGGCCGCCTCGGGGTTGGTGGGCGGCCGAACTTAACCTGACCTCCACCCAGCAGGAACAGATGCGCCAAATCTGGCTGGAGGCCGCCCGGTTCGGCGGCCGGGAGCAGGAGGAACGGCGAAGACAGTATCGCCAGGCCCGCGATAACGCCATTGTCGCCCTGATCCGCCCCGAAGACGCCGCTAAGCACGAGCAGATCCTCAAGGACTACGCCGAGCAGACCGCAGCCCTGGATCGTGAGTGGCGAAACTCCTACGACCAGGCGGTCGAGCGAACCAAGAGCATTCTCACGCCCGAACAGCGCGAGCAATACGAGATGTTTCTCAAGCGCCATCCACCCGGTCCAACCGGCCGGGGCGAGTGGGACCGGGGTCCCCGTGGCGATCGAGACAAGGGGGGACGAGGACGGGAACACGGCCGACCACAGGACGATGACCGCGCGACGTCACGACCTGAATCGGGCCGTTCGGAGTAACAACAAACACAACGTCGCGCTGAGCTCACGAAAGGAGCTTGTTCATGGTACGTCGTATTTCACTATTGGCCGTCGGAGTGGCCGCCCTGGCGATGCTCTCGTTCGCCATGGCCCAGGATCAGGGCGGGCGGCGGGAAGACCGCGGAGGACAGGATCGGGGGGGGCGCAATTTCGATCCCGCCCAGTTCCGGGAACGCATGATGAACAGTATGAAGGAACGAATGGGCTCCACCGATGACGAGTGGAAGGTCCTGGCCCCCAAGATTGAAAAGGTCATGGCCGCCCAGCGCGAGACCCGCAGCGGCTTCGGCGGCTTCGGCGGTCCTGATCGCGGCGGCCGCGGCGGCGATCGCGGCGGGGCCGGCGCCTCGGATCAACAGCTCAGCAAGGTCGCCCAGACCCAGCGCGACCTGCGCACGCTGCTGGAGAACAAGGATGCCTCCGCGGACGAGATCAGCAAGAAGCTGACCGCGTACCGGGAAGCACGCGACAAAGCCCGAGCCGAGCTCCAGGCCGCACAGAAGGCCCTCAAGGATGTCGTCACCCAGCGGCAGGAAGCCATGCTGGTCATGTCGGGAATGCTCGAGTAACCTCAGCGGCCTTGTCGCGTTCTCTCCGGACCGACGGCTGACAAAGGAGAATGATCGGTGTCCAAGCTCGTCGCCAGCATGCAGGAAAAGGGGCTTCTCAACCCGGTGACCGCCGGGCGCGTTCAAGCCCTGGTCGCCGAGGGGACGCCGATCGAGGAAGCGGTTCTCGCCGCGGACGGCGTCAGCGAGGAGGCCTTGCTCCACTTCCTCGCTGACGCCTTCGATATCCCCTATATCGATTCCGAACAGCTCGAGCGCCGGCCACCCCCCAAGGAATTCCTCGCGGGCTTCCCCGCCAGACTCCTCCTCGGACACCGCATCCTGCCGATCGAGCAGCGCGATGGGGTCACCCTCGTCGCAACCAGCCGCCTCAGCGACACCACCGCCCTCGACGAACTCCGCCTGGCCTGCGGGCACGATCTGGCCCTGGCTCTGGCACCCTCCGCCGAGATCGACCGCTGCCTGAAAAAGACCCTCGGCGTCGGGGCCGATACCCTCCAGAGCCTCACCGCCGATGCGGACAGCGTCCTTCAGGTCATCGATACCGAGGAAGACGAGGACCTGGATCTCGCCAACGCCGCCCTCGATTCCTCAATCATCAAGTTCGTCAACCAGATCCTCACCGAGGCCGTTGATGCCCGGGCTACCGACGTCCACATCGAGCCCTTCGAGGAACAACTTCGCATCCGCTACCGGATCGACGGCGTGCTCCAGGAATCCAACGTGCCCGAGTCCGTCCGCCGGTTCCACGCCGCCATCGTGTCGCGCATCAAGATCCTCAGCCACCTCGACATCGCCGAGAAACGCCTGCCCCAGGACGGCCGGATCAAGCTCAAAATCTCCGGACGCGAAATCGATGTGCGCGTGTCGATCATCCCCATGATCCACGGCGAGGCAGTCGTACTCCGTATCTTGGACCGGGGCGACGCCATGCTGGGAACCGAACACCTGGGCATGGCCCTGCCCGACCGGAATCGTTTCGATCAGATCCTGGAGATGCCCCACGGCATCGTCCTGGTCACCGGCCCGACCGGATCGGGTAAGACCACCACCCTGTACGCCGCACTCTCCAAGATCAACGACATCGAACGTAAAATCATCACCGTCGAAGACCCCGTCGAGTATCAGCTCCGGGGCGTGAACCAGATCCAGGTGTCCATCAAGACCGGCCTGACCTTCGCCGCGGGCCTGCGAGCCATCCTGCGACACGACCCGGACGTCGTGCTCGTGGGCGAAATCCGCGACCTCGAAACCGCCGAGATCGCCGTACAGGCCTCACTGACCGGCCACCTGGTCTTCTCCACCCTGCACACCAACGACGCCCCGGGCGCCGCCACCCGTCTGGTCGACATGGGCCTCGAACCCTATCTGGTCGCTTCCTCGCTCGAGGTCGTGGTCGCTCAGCGCCTCGTCCGCGTGATCTGCCAGCAGTGCAAGCAGACCGTATCACCCGAGGAGACCGCCCAGGCCCGAATGCAATTCGGCACCCTGATCTCCGGCACACTCTACAAGGGCGCCGGATGCCGCCGCTGCCAGGGAACAGGCTTCCGCGGCCGCCAGGGCATCTTCGAGATGATGGCCATCAGTGACGACATCCGCTCACTCATCCTGCAACGCGCTCCTTCGCACGAACTCCGCAAAGTCGCCACGCACCAGGGCATGCGCAGCCTCCGCGACGACGGCTGGCGCATCGTCGCCGAAGGCCGCACCACCATCGATGAAGTCCTCCGCAACACCAAGGACGAAGAGGCAACCATGATGGGCTTCACCACCGGCGCCGAAAGCGGGAGGCATGGCTAATGGCCGTCTTCGCCTACACCGCGCTGGACCGGAAGGGCCAGCGACTGTCGGGGAACCTCCCGGCCGACAGCCGGGCCGCCGCCCTCGACCAGCTCTTGGGCAAGGGCCTCTCTCCTGTCAGCATCGATGAACAGCGGTCCGAGGCGGCCGCCGCCCGCGCCGAGACTCGCTCCACCTCCACCCGCGTGCCCCAGTCGGCGGTCGAGTCCTTCACCCGCGAACTGGCCAACCTGCTCGCCGGCGGACTGCCACTCTCGCGAGCCCTGCACCTGGTACGCCGCGAGGCCGCACACCCCGCCGCCAAGAACGTGTGGTCGCGAATCCACGACGACGTGGTCAGCGGAGCTTCCTTGGCCGACGCCCTGACCCGATGGCCGGCCGCCTTCTCCTCCGTGTACATCGCCATGATCCGGGCCGGAGAGGCGGGCGGCTTCCTCCATGTCGTCCTCCAGCAGATCGCCGATTTCCGCACCCACGAGCAGGAACTCAAGGGCAAGGTCAAGGCCGCCATGGTCTATCCCTGCGTGCTCGGCACCCTGGCCACCGGCGTACTCATCTTCCTGATGACATACTTCATCCCCACCTTCTCGGGCATCTTCGGCGAGTTCGGCGGCAAGCTGCCTATGCTCACCCAGATCATCGTCGGAGCCAGCAGTTGGATCATGAAATACGGCCTCGTCGTGGCCGTCGGCGTGGTTCTGTTCGTCGTGGCGATGAAACGCCTGGCCGCCAGTGAGGCGGGCCAGCGCTTCCTGGAACGCGTCAAGCTGGGAACACCACTCGTCGGCAAGGTCGCCGCCCGGTTTGCACTGGTGCGGTTCTGCCGCATGCTGGGTACACTGGCCGGCGCGGGCGTCCCCCTCGTCGCCTCACTGCGGGTCGCCAAGGAGGCCCTGGGCAACCGGACACTGTCCGACGCCATCGCCCAGGCGACCGAGGAAGTGCAGCGCGGGGCACCTCTGAGCCGCAGCCTGGCCAACACCCCCCAACTGTTCCCGCCCTCGGTCATCGAGATGATCGCGGTCGCCGAGGAAACCGGGCGGATGGACAAGGAACTGGTCCGCATCTCGATCGCCTATGAAACCGACCTGGACCGCAACCTGCGCATGCTGGTGGCCCTGGCCGAACCGGCTCTGCTGTTCATCATGGCTTCGCTGATCGGCACGGTGGTGGTCGGCATGCTGCTGCCGATCTTCAGCCTGCAGGATTTGATCCATTGAGACAAAGGGATTCTGAGGGTACTGCACATGAGAACAACGTATCACCTGAACGGACCAAGGCATTCGGCCGGCCGGCACGCGGCCAGGGCATTCACCCTGGTCGAACTGCTGCTTGTGCTGGTGATCCTCGCGGTCCTGGCCATGGTCGTCGTCCCGAAGTTCACCGGCCGATCCGAACAGGCCCGCGTCACCGCCGCCAGAACCGACATCGCCAACCTGGAAACGGCGCTCGACGCCTTCGAGGTGGACTGCGGCCGGTTCCCCACCTCGGAGGAAGGGCTCCGCGTGCTGCTCGAGCCTCCCGCGGGCGTTCAGAACTGGCGCGGCCCGTACATCAAACGCCAAATGCCCACCGACCCGTGGGGCAATCCCTATGTGTACCGGTACCCCGGCGCCCACAACCAGGGCAGCTACGACCTCTGCTCGGCCGGACCCGACGGGCGCGAGGGCGGCGATAACGATATCTCCAACTGGTAGCAGCACGGGAATCGATCATGACGCGTCGCAGACCCCCTCGTGGCTTCACCCTTCTCGAACTGGTCCTGGTGATGATGATCGTATGCATCACCCTGGCCATGGCCGCTCCATCCCTGCGCGGCTGGAGCAAAGGGTCGCGACTCCACGACGAGGTCGACGCGTTCGTCGCCGTCACCCGCCTGGCCCGGACCCAGGCGGTCACCACCAGCAAGCCCCACCGCCTGTTCATCGATCCGGCAACCGCCACCTACCAGCTCAGGGTCCAGGAAGGCGAGGAGTTCATCCCCCTCGAGTCCGGCTTCGGTCGCCCGTTCGAACTGCCTCAGGGCTATCGCATCGAGCTGCGCACCACCCCTGAATCCGCCGAGAGCTTCATCCCCTTCTACCCGACGGGACGCACCCAGCCGGCCCAGGTGCGGATCACCTCCGAACTCGGCGAAATGGTGGACATCCAATGCGCCTCCCCGGCGGAAAGCTTCGAGATCCTTCTGGGAGGGGCAGTGCCATGAGAGCCGTCCGCCATAACCACACCCGGCGCGGCAGACTCCCGGCAACGAATCGCTGGGCCTTCACCCTCGCCGAGGTCCTGGCCACCCTCATGCTGGTGGGCATTGTCCTCCCCGTGGTCATGCGCGGAATCTCGGTCGCCCTGGCGGCCGCATCGCATGCCCGCTATCTCGCCCAGGCGACGTCCCTCGGCGAAGCCAAGCTGACCGAGTTGGTGACCACCGGTGACTGGCTCCTGGCTCAGACCAGCGGCGATTTCGGCCTGGAGTGGCCACAGTACCGCTGGTCCTGCCAGAACTTCACCCGCGACTTCAGCATGGACGAGCTCGTCCTCCGCGTGACCTGGACCGAGCGAGGCCAGGAACGAACCCTCGATCTGGCCACCTTGACCTTCGACACCGGCAGCCTGGCCGGCATAACCGATGAAACCGGCACGAGTGGCTCAACGGGTACCAGCGGCACCGGCGGTTCCGGCGGAGCACGACCATGATGCGGCGGCAAGAACCATCCCAAGGCTTCACCCTGCTGGAGGTCACCGTGGCCCTGGCCATGATGGCCATGATGGCCCTCTCCATGTACGCCAGCATGGGCGTCTGCATGAAAGCCCGCCGCAGCGCCATGGCCGCAGTCCAGCCGGTGCGGGCAGCCACCATCGCCATGGAACTCATCTGCCGGGACCTCGAGTCCATCCTGCCACCCACCGGTATCCTCTCCGGCCCGTTCCTCGGCGTGCGGCAGATGGGCGCCACCGGCGACGCCGATTACCTTGATTTCTACTCCCTCGGCTCCGACGACGACGAACTCATGCCCGAGGGAATCCACCACATCGAGCTCGGCTTGCGCACCGACGTCACCCCCCAAGTCCTGGTCCGCCACGTAACCCGCAATCTCCTCGCTCGGACCGCGGTCGACCCCGAGGAGGAGATCCTCTGCCGCGAGGTCCGCTCCCTCTCGCTTCGCTACTTCGACGGGGCGAATTGGCTCGAAGAATGGGATTCGACCGCCATCGGCGACGTCCTGCCAGCCGCGATCATGGTCCAGATCGAGCTCGAGGACGGAGTCACCCCTTCAACCGAAATCACCCCCAACCGTGCCATGCGGATCATACCCCTGGCCTGCGCCAAGCCGGCCGAGGCCACCACCGGAGGGTCACTGCAATGACGACTCTCCCTGCCCAGCACCGATGGCCACCTACCCAGCGCCGGGGCAGCGTCCTCATCGTGGCCATCGTCCTGGTCTTCACCCTGGCCAGCGTGACCCTGGCCCTGTGCCGCTCCATGCGCGTCGAAATCATCGCCTCCGCCAACCACGCGGCTATCCTCCAGGCATCCGCGATCGAACACGGAGCCGAACAGTATCTCCTGGCAGTCCTTACCGAGGAGAGCAGCGACTTGTCCGGCCTGACCGAGGACTACTTCGCGGCCGTCCCCGTCGGCGACGGGTACTTCTGGATTCTCCGTCCCGACTACGGCGACAGCTTCATGCCCGTCTTCGGCATGATCGATGAATCCGCCAAGCTCAACCTCAATACCGCAACCTATGACCAGCTCATGATGCTGCCGTGCATGACCGACGACGTCGCCACGGCCATCATCGATTGGCGCGACGAGGACAGCGACCTCACCCAGGGCGGAGCCGAAAACGAATACTACCTGTCCCTGGCCGACCCCTACTACTGTAAGAACGCTCCCTTTGAGAGTGTCGAGGAACTCTTGCTGGTTCGCGGCACCTTGTGGGAACTGCTCTACGGCGAAGGCCAGCCCCTGCCCATGGGCTCGGCATCCCTCTTCTCCATGTCCGGCTCGTCCATGCTCGACGATGTCTGGCTGCGCCGCGGCATCTACGATCTGCTGACTATCTACAGCAACGAGCCCAGCACGTCATCAAGCGGCGGCCAGAAGATCAGCCTCACCGACCCCAATCAGCGAAGCCAGCTCCGCGATCTGCTCCGCACCCAGCTGGGCTCCTCGCGCGGCGACCAGGCGGCCAACGCCCTCGGGAGCGGCCCACTCCGGGACATCTTCGACCTCTACTTCCAGGCCCAGCTGACCGCCGACGAACTGGCCCTCATCACCGATAGCGTGACTTCGGGCGGCTCCGCCCGCGGCCGGATCAACGTCAATACCGCCCCTCGAGAGATCCTCCTGACCCTCGACGGCCTCGACACCTCCGACGTCGACAAGCTGGTATCCCAGCGCCGCAGCCTGACCACCACCCAGTCCACGTCCATTGCCTGGGTCGCCGACGCCCTCGGACAGAAGGCCGTCGGCCTGGGCAACCGCATCACCGGACGAGGCTACCAGTATGCCGCTTACGTCCTCGCAGTGAGCGGCAACGGGCGGGCGTTCAAACAGGTCCGCGTCGTGATCGATGCGAGCGGCACGACACCCCAGATCGTCTATCGCCGCGATATCACCGATCGCGGCTGGTTGATGGAACCGGAAATCCTCGCTTCACTTCGTGCCGGCGAAGGCCTGGGTATGTGGTCCGGCGTCTCCGGTTCGGCCCTCGGAGGCTCTCTACGATGAAACTGCACAGCTCGGGCTTCCTCGGTCTAGCTCTCGGCGATCGGTCGATCCTCTGCGCCGAAGTGTCGGCCAGTGGCGATCGCCGAACCGTCCGTCGAACCGCCACGTTCACCCCGCCGCTCGACGCATCCTTCGACAAGGCCGACGCCATGGGACGGCTGCTGGCCGCCTTTCTCAGGCAGCAACGCTTCCGCGCCTCCCGGGCCGTCGTCGGCGTGCCCGCCCGCTGGCTGATCGCCACCGAGCGGCAGATCCCCCCCACCGGCGGAGAGCAGCTCGCCGCCTTGCTCAGGCTTCAGGCCGAGCGGCTCTCCGTCTCCGAGAGCGGGGAGATGGTCTTCGACTACACCGGGCGCGTCGATGCCTCCCAGGGTGGCAAGGTGATGCTCGTCGGTATCCTCCGCGAGCAGCTCCAGCGAATCGATCTGCTCATGGACGCCGCCGGCGTCTCCGTGGTCGCAGTCACGCCAACCTCCCTGGCCCTGGCATCCGCCATGCAACACGAGCGGGACCGGCCCTTGCTCGTCCTCGGTCGCCAGCACGCCGAGCTGGTGCTGCAACACAACGAAACCCCCCGCCTGCTCCGCCATTTTGCCCTGACCACGGTGAACGGCGACAGCACGCCCGCCCTGGCCCCGCTGAGCTCAGAATTGCGACGCTCGATGGCCCTGGCCCCCACAGGTGACGGCGGACGAACCGACGAGATGCTCCTGTGCGACGGGATCGGCTTGTCCCAGAGCCAGATCTCCGAACTCTCGAACCGACTCGACATGCCCGTCCGGGCCGACGAAGGACTGCGCCTCCTCGGCGTGCAGGCCGAGAGGGACACCGCCATGAGCGGCGAAACCGGCGGCCCCGGCCTGTTCGCCCCCGCTCTCGCCCTGGCCCTGACCGGCGTCCAGCGGCGAACACTGCCCCTGGACCTCAAACACTCCCGGCTCGCGCCGCCACGACGCCGATCCTTCAACCGTCGCTTCGTGTGGGCCATCGTTCTGGCCGCCGTCGGTGTCACCGCGATTGCCTCGCTCTACTGGAATGTCCACCGGCGCCAGGATGAACTCAAGCATCTGCGAAGCCAGCTCGATACCATGGCTCCCGACATCAAGTCCGCCGAACAGATGCTCGCCCATGTCAGCTATGCCAACGGCTACTTCGGGGCCCGGCCCCCGATCCTCGATTGTCTACGCGAAATCACCCTCGCCTTCCGCGACGACCAGCCCATCTGGGTCACCAACTTCACCCTGCGCGAAAACGGCAAGGGCCAACTGACCGGCAAGGCGACCGACCAGAAGACAATCCTCATGCTCTGCGATCGGCTGCAGAAAACACCCCGGTTCATGGATGTCCGCACGCTTCAGATGACCGAGGTCAATGTGGCCGGCGGAAGATCAAAAGAGCAGTCGTTCACCATCGCATTCACCTTCGTGGGGATGGAATAGATCCTATGGTACTTTCCAAACGAGAACGCTACATCGCCATCGCCACCGTGGCCGCGGTGGGAATCCTCGGCCTCGACCGGTTCGTCCTGAATCCGCTGGTGTCGAAGAACAACGAACTCAACGTCCAGATCGACAGCTGCGAACAGCAACTCGAGAAGGCCCGGCGACTGTTCAAGAACAGCCGCCGCAAATCGCAGGACTGGGCCCAGATGCAGAGCAACGGCCTCCGCCGCAAGGACGCTGCCGAGGCCGAAGGCCTGGTGCTGAACCGCATCCGAGATTGGGCCCAGGACGCCGGCATGAGCCTGTCCTCCGTCAAACCAGAGCGAACGGAAAAGCCTATGGCGTTCGGGAAGATCACCTTCCGTGCAACCGGAACCGGCGGCATGGCCCAGATCAGCCGATTCCTCGGACGACTCAAGGACGCCGATGTGCCTGTCCGCATCGGCGAGCTGCAGATCACCGCCCGCAAGGAAGGAACCGACGATCTCTCACTGCAGCTCGGCATCAGCACCATCTACCTGACCCCGGATACCGAGAAAGAACGACCGACCCCCGTCCCCAGCTCCCAGGAGGTGCACCCATGACGCTTCCGCTGAAAACCGTCCTGCTTGCCGCCCTTCTGCTGCCGGTGGTCGCGGCGGCCCAGCGGCCTCCCGATTCCCAGCCCGCGCGGCGAGAGAGCTTCTCCGAGCGGTACGGCGTCATCAGCGAACGAAACATCTTCCTTCGCGACCGGTCGCGGCGAGCCTTCGGGCGCGGCGAGCCGAACTCCCGCCCCCCTTCGTTCCCCCCCCCACGACAGGCCGAGCAGATGTTCGTCCTCACTGGCGTCGTCCTCGAGGAAGAAGAGTTCCGCGCCTACTTCGAGAACACCGACAGCGGCTCGATCCTCAAGCTCCGGGTCGGCGATCCCATCGCTCGAGGCATGATCTCCCAGATCGAAATCGACGCCATCGAATACGAACACGCGGGGCAATTGACGTGGATCGACGTCGGCCGCAACCTGATCGGAGTACAGGTCAGCCCCACAACCGTAGGCGGCTCGCTCACCGAATCAAGCAGTGCGAGCCAGCCATCCGCCCCGCTGCCGAACCCGAACGACCCGAATCTCAGCATCGAGGAGAAGATGAAGCTCCGCCGGATGCAGGAGCTGAACAAGAAGTAACCAGGAATCACCCCAGTTGCGTGCACTTCGCCATGCCCGGCACGCCGCCGATGGATCTGCGAACCACGCAAGAGGAGCCGAACATGCGTCGCAATCGCCGTCTGATCGTGGTCCTGTCACTGGCCTGCGGAATCGTGCCGGCACTCACCGGGTACGTCTCACAGGCCCAAACCCCCGTGGCCGCCGACCGTCAGGCCGCTGAACCACTCACCTCACCCGGCGGGTCGGCACCCACCCCTCAGACGGCCCCGGCCAGTCAGGCCGGCGCTGCCTCCCAGCCCGCGTCAGCCACCCGGCCTGCCACCCAGCCGACCGCCCCTCCCCCTCCGCCCACCTCCCGCAACAACAGCGGACCGCACATCATCGTGCAGCCGGGAGGCGGGCTCCTGCTCAACTTCGTGGACGCCTCCATCACCTCCGTCCTCGATGAGCTTTCCTCCATCGCCGGCTTCATCGTCGTCAAGGAGACAACCCTCGAAGGCCGAGTCACCCTGGTCAGCAAACAGGCCGTACGCCCGGCCGACGCGATCTCCCTCCTCAACACGGTCATGAAGAACGCCGGCTACGCCGCCATCCAGCAGGGCCGCATCCTCAAAATCGTTCAACGCGAAAAGGCCAAAAAGGCCAATATCCCAGTCCGCACCGGCTCCGATCCCGCACAGATCGAGCCCACCGATGAACTCATCACCCAGGTCATCCCGGTCAGCTACGCCGATGCCGCCCAGCTCCGCCAGGACCTCCAGCCCCTCATCAGCGCGGACGCCGATGTGACCGCCAACGCGTCCAGCAACACCATCGTCGTCACCGATACCGCCGCCAACATCCGACGCCTCGTCGAGATCATCAGCTCCCTGGATACCCACCTGGCAGGAACCAGCGAAGTCAAGGTCTTCCAACTCAAGTACGCCAGCGCCGCTAACGCCGCCCGACTGATCAACGAAGTCTTCGGCAGCCAGGGACAGAGCGGGAGCCGCAGCGGCTCCGGCGGGTTCGGTGGATTCGGCGGGTTCGGCGGCGGCCCCGGCGGATTCGGCGGCGGCCCCGGCGGATTCGGCGGATTCGGCGGACGCGGCGGATTCGGCGGCGACCGCGGGGGTGGCAGCCGATCCTCCCAGGGCGGCACACGCTCAACCGCCCGCCTCTCCGCCTCTTCCGACGACCGTACCAATACCTTGGTCGTGACCGGTCCGACCGATACCCTCCAGATCGTCGCCCAAGTGGTCAAGGAACTCGACGCCAATCCGGCTTCCGACGACACCGTCTTTGTCTACCGCCTCAAGAACGCCGTGGCCATCAACATCGAACCGGTCGTCAACAGCCTGTTCAACGGCACCTACACCGGCAGCCGAGCATCCACAAGCGCCCTCTCCGGAACCCGCTCGACCGGTATGACTAACCGCAACACCCGAACCGGCGGTACCCGCAGCGCCACCGGAAGCAGCCGGTCCGGCTCCTTTGGCTCCAGCGGTGGTTTCGGCTCGGGCGGCGGCTTTGGCTCCAGCGGCTTCGGATCGAGCTTCGGCGGCACCAGCCGGTTCGGCAGCGGCTTCGGCGGCGGTTTCGGCGGCTTCGGCGGCTTCTCTTCCGCAGCCATGGGCACCGCCGCCCGCCTGGCCGACCAGGTTTCCGTCATCGCGGATCCGGATACTAACTCGCTCCTCGTTCGCACCAACCCGAAGAACTACGAGCAGGTCAAACTGGTGCTCGCCGAACTCGACCGGGCCGTCGCCCAGGTCCTCATCAAGGTCCTCATTGCGGAGGTCACTCACGACAACAGCCTCGACATCGGGGCCGAATTCTCCGTGCTCAACATCCGGGCAAACGGCCTGGGACAGACCTACGCGGACAACTTCGGCGTCGGCAGCCAAACCACCGGCGTGGTCGTCAAAATCCTCGAAACCGACTACACCGCCGTGATCCACGCCTTGGAGACCGCCGGCAAGCTCGACGTCCTCTCCCGACCCTACATCCTCGCTTCCGACAACCAGCTCGCCAGTATCACCGTGGGCCAGGAGGTCCCCTTCATCACCAATACCCGCCTCACCGACACCGGCCAGACCATCAACACCATCGAATACGGCGATATCGGCATCCTGCTCGACGTCATTCCGCACATCAATCCCGAAGGGCTGGTCATCCTCGACGTCGCCCCCGAGATCTCCGCCCTCACCGGCACCACCGTCCCCATCTCCGAGACCGTCTCCGCCCCGGTCTTCGCCAAGCGCTCCGCCCAGACTCGCGTCGGAATCCGCAGCGGCCAGACCGTGGTCATCGGCGGCCTCATGGAAGACCGCCAGACCGAGACAATCAACAAGATCCCGCTGCTCGGCGACATCCCCCTGCTGGGTGAAGCCTTCAAACGCCGAGAAAACAAGAAGAGCAAGACCGAGCTGCTCATCTTCCTGACACCCCATGTGGCCGCGCAGCCGGACTACCTCAAGCCCATGTCGCAAGACGAACTGGAAGGCAGTAAACTGGTACCCGGCGCGGTCTACCCGGGCGCCTTCGACGAGCACATGCAGGGGCTGCAACGCGGCGGCGGCGCCGCCACCCAGCCCGCAGCGCCCGCCAAGGAGAAATGACCCGTGAGGCTCCCTCCCAAGACGGCTTCACCGCCGAACACCGGCCTCCACGGCCAGAGCACCCCCCACACGCGGAACCACTGGGGGCGATACGGCCTGCTCCTGGCCGTGGCGCTGACCGGAGCTTGCCAGAGCCCGCCCGGCAAACCACCCCCCGCCCCCACCTCGCCCGCCACGTCCGCTACGCCAGCCAGGCAAACCCCCAACAGCAATACCGACCCGTGCGCCATGCGCCTGCACGATATCTGCGGCCCACTCCTGCTCTACTACGCCACCCATCAGCAGTTGCCGGCCCGGATCGAGGAACTCGCCCACGTCCCCGGATTCGAGAACGTGCGCGATTTCACCTGCCCAACCTCAGGCCAACCCTACGTCTACAACCCCATCGGCATCGTCAACTCCGGCGCCGCCCCCCGCATCGTCCTCTATGACCCCACCCCGACACATTCCGGAATACGCTGGGCCATCTCCATCATCGAGCCCGGAAACAAGAACGCCGCCCTGATCGCCAAGGTCGTTGCCCTGCCCGAGTCCAGCTTCTCGCTGAGCCCGCCCCCAGCCAAGTCCGACGCTAAACCCGAGGCCAAGCCCCAAGTTCAGGAGGAATAAGCCCGCCGTGAAATCGCCTCTGCCACGCGCCTGATACCGGCCAAAGATATGCGAGCCCCGAACCAGCCCGACCACAAGACCCGCTCTGCCCCCCCTACCGGACCAGCGAATTGCCGTAGCCAATCACCGCGATCGCCAGCAGAATCAGGGCCAGACCGATGTACATCGTCCGGAGCGGCTTGCCTCGTCCTTCACGCCATTCTCCGGTCAAGATGCCCCACGCACTGGAGGCCGCGATGCAGCAGCCCATGGTGATCGCCCAGCCCGCGGAATTGCCCAGCTCACCCATCGCCGCCGCCGCGCGGCCGAACAGAGTGATCGACAACACCCAGGTCACCCCCATGAGAACCGACAGCAGCCAGTGGCTGGCGGTGCCCGGAAGACCGTACCCCACCCAGGTCCGGTTCCGGATCAGCAGGACAACGCAGTAGACCGCGTTGGTGACAAATCCGCCCAGTAGCGCCACCGCCCAGATGGCATCCGAAGCCCCGCCCGCCGATGCCCCCACCGCTCTGGCCGCATCCTTGAGAGGACCGGCGTAGTTGTTCGCAAAGTTGATCATCGGATTGAAGATCCCCGACAGAATGCAAAGGGTGAGCCCCTTGACGAACGTCCCTGCGGATACCCCGCCCGGCGATTCAGCGCCCGTCTGCCCCTGTCCCGCCGACGCTCGGAATTGGGCCTCCTTCCGGGCCCCGGCCACGGCGCAAATCATGACCCCGACAACCATCAGCGCAATGCCCCCCGTCACCGTCGCGCCGCCGGCGGTCAGGAACACCCTGGGCTCAGAGGCCATCGGAACCAGCGAACCGAGGGCCAGCGTCAGACCAATGCTGATCGCGAACGCCTGACTCATCCCCAGAATGGAGATGCTTTGCCCAAAAGTGACCGCGCCTAAGCCCCAGCCCACACCGAAGAGAAAAACCATCGCCAACGTGCCTGTACCCGATCGGGCATAGACCGTCATCAGATCGGAACAGGTGGTGAGGGCGATGACCCAGGGCAAGATCACCAGGGCCGCAACCGCCCACACCAGCCACGTCGCTTCCCACGCCCACTTGGCTGTCTGCTTCATCGGCAGACTAAAACTGCCCATGAGCACACCACCAACAACCGCCAACAGGAAGCCAAGGCTCGCATTCATGCATCGGCTCCAGCATGGGCAATCGGCACACAACAAGGGGATGCCCGTCGGTGTGGAGAGTACGTCGCCTCGATCACCGCGCCAAGCCGGACCGGCGACAGGTCGTAGGCGACGCCCACACCGAGACTGGAAAAGAACCGTGGCGGCGCGTTACAGTCCACACCAGGAACTCGGTCTTCGCCGGGCGGTCTGTTTACCCTGGTAGTACCCGGCTGGCGGCACGGCGACGATCATCCTTCGCTTCGACTCAGCACCCGGCAGGCATCCGGGATCGAGGAGCCCATCGCCGCGGCAAGTGTCGGGCAGGCCTCCAGCCGGTCAACCCGATCGGCACGACGCCCGTCTCACACCTGACGAGGTCGGTTCAGAGGTGGTTTCGCATGGCAGCCGAGCAGCTGGATCCCCGGGACGAACGGATCGGCCGCGTCCTGAACGAGTTCCTGGACCGCGCCCAGAAAGGCGAGGCCGGCTGCCAAGAGGAACTGATCAAGGCCAACCCCGACTTGGCCGACGAACTACGCGAGCAGTTCACCATGCTCCGCCAGGTCGGCCGGGTATCCTCCGGCGGGCCCCTCGGCCAGGCACCCGACACCCCCCCGCCACGCGATTCACTGCCCGGCTACGAGATCCTCAGCGAAATCCACCGCGGCGGACAAGGGGTCGTCTACCGAGCCCTCCAACGAGCGACGCGACGCGAGGTCGCGATCAAGATCATGCACGAGGGCCCGTTCGCCGGCTGGCGCGACCGGGCCCGCTTCGATCGCGAGATCCAGGTCCTGGGCGCCCTGAGGCACCCCAATATCGTCAACGTCCACGACAGCGGCACGGCGGCAGGAAGCCAGTTCGTGGTCATGGACTACATCCCCGGATTACCCCTCGACGCTTGGATCCGCAACGCCCCCCGATCCATCGAGCAGCTGCTCCAACTCTTCGTGGTCATCTGCGACGCAGTCAACGCCGCCCACGTCAAGGGTATCATCCATCGCGACCTCAAACCGGGTAACATCCGCATCGATGAGGAAGGACGACCGCACATCCTCGACTTCGGCCTGGCCAAGGTCGAGGGCGACGACAAGGAAACGGAAATCGCCTCGGGCATGACCCTGGCCGGCCAGTTCGTGGGCAGTCTGCCGTGGAGCAGCCCCGAACAGGCCCAGGGACTGCTCGATCAGGTCGATACGCGAACCGACGTCTATGCCCTCGGCGTGATCCTCTATCAGATGCTCACCGGCACATTCCCCTACCAGGTCGTCGGACCGGTGCGCGATGTACTCAACCGGATCGTCAGCGGCGAACTGACCCGGCCAAGCACCGTCCGCAGGGAGATCGACCGCGACGTCGAGGCGATCGTTCTCAAGTGCCTGCGAAAGGAACCCCATCGCCGATACCAAACCGCCGGAGAACTGGGACACGACATCGGGCGATACCTGCGCGGCGAGGCCGTCGCCGCCCGAAGCGACAGCGGGCTGTACGTCCTGGGCAAGATGCTGCTCCGCCATCGCGTACCCGTCATGGTGGCCACAGCCTTTGCCATCCTGGTCGGAGTCTCCCTGCTGGCATCAGTCTCCCTCTGGCGGCAAGCAGTGGTCGAACGTGACCGAGCCATCCTCGCCCGGCTGGAACAGGATCGGCAACGCAGCCGCGCCGATGCCAAGGCCGCCGAGGCCGAACAGGCCCGTGGAATCGCCGAACGCGAACGAACCGTCGCCCAGGAACAGGCCGAACAGCTTCGCCGTGTCACCTACCTCAACCAGATCGCCCTCGCCCGAAACGCCTACGAGCAAAAGTACCTCGGCCAGACCCGGCAATTGCTCGATGCCTGCCCCACCAACCTGCGCGGTTGGGAATGGCATTACCTGTATCGGCTCTCCAGGCAGCCCACCTCCCTCGACATCACCGCCGACGCGAAAGGCGTGACCGCCCTGGCCATCGACCGCAGCGGTGAACAGATCATCACCGGAGGATGCGACGGAATCATCAGGATCTGGAACGTATCCACCGGTGCGGCCATCGCTCATCTCACCGGCCACACCGACCAGATCAACACCCTCGCCTTCAGCCATGACCGCAAGTGGATCGCGTCGGGCGGCCGCGATCGAACCCTGCGGCTGTGGGACGCCCAAACCTATGCCCACCGCATCCTGCAAGAGGGAGAACAGTACATCAACTGCGCAGCGTTCAGCCCGGACGGAACCGGCCTGGTCGCCGGAGGACAGGCCAAGACGTTGACTTTCTGGACCGTGCCCCGCGGGGAAATCCTCGGCACCTCCGCCCCTCACGGCAACGAAGTCTCCTGCGTCGCCTACGACCCCGACGGGAAGCACGTGGCATCCGGCGAGTACCTGAACCTGTCCGGCGGCAGCGGCAGAATCAGAATCTGGGAGGTTGCTTCTAGAAAGATCTTAAAGGAGCTCCCGGCTCATCCCGGCGCGGTTCTGTCCGTTGCATTCAGCCCGGACGGTAAACGCATCGCCTCCGGCGGGGGTATGGCCCCAACCGGCCGCGACGCACGCGGCACATTGAAGGTGCTCGACGCCACCACCGGAGAGGAACTCCTCTCGCTTCGCGGCCACGAGGGCTTCGTCAACGCCGTAGCCTATAGTCCCGACGGCAAACGGCTCGCCTCCGCCGGAACCCCGCGCACACCGGCATCCGGCATGGAATCGGATCTCACCTTGAGAATCTGGGACGCGGACACCGGAGAGGAACTGAACACCTACTCGGCCCACGATCACGGAGGACAGGCCGTCACCTGGAGCCCCGATTCAAGCCGGGTCTTCTCGGGCGGCATGGACGGACGACTCAGGGCCTGGCCCAGCACCGCTCCGGCTGAGTATCGCGAACTGCGCGGCCATTCCGGCTCCGTGCTCCGGCTCGCCTTCAGCCCGGACGGAAAAAAACTCGCCTCCGCCGGCGGACCAGGCGACACGCAGGGCCCGACCGCCCAGGCCGCCGATAACGCCGTCCGCGTCTGGAACCTGCAATCCGGCTCCCCCATCTTCGTCCTCACCGAACACAAGGACGCCATCCTCGGACTCGCCTGGAGCCCAGACGGCCAACGCATCGCATCGGGTAGCGCCGACCGAACCCTCCGCGTCTGGAATGCCACCACCGGCGCGAGACAAATGCTCCTTCCCAACCTCCTCGGCAGCATCCGCAGCGCTGGATTCAGCCCGGACAACACCCTCCTCGTCAGTACCGCCGGCAACCTCGTCACCCTCCGACGACTCCCCGATGGACAGGAGTTCCGGCAGATCCCCCACGCCAGCGAGCCCATGACCGCCGTCTTCAGCCCCAACGGCCACTGGCTCGCGATCGGCTTGTCCGACGGAGACGTCGCCATCCGCGATCCGGCCTCCGGAGAACAGGTACGCTCCATCACCACCGGCATGAGCCTGAGCGGCGCCTGGTTCAGCCCCGACGCGACGACGATCGCCAGCGCTCATCGCGACGGCACCATCTCCCTTTGGAACATCTCCACCGGCCTGCGAAGCGCAACCATCAGAGGACCCCAGCGGTCCGTCGAGTGGCTCGATTTCAGCCCCGACGGCCGACGACTGGCCTCCTGCACCACCGACATGATGCTCAAAATCTGGGACGTCGCCAGCGGAAGCGAAGTGTTCAGCGCCCGAGCCCACAACGGCCCCGTCACCTGCGTGAGGTTCAGCCCGGACGGCCGGACGATCGCTACCTGTGGACAAGACGGGCTGATCAAGCTGTGGGAAACCCAAACCGACCCGGACCATCCGCCCGCACCGACCACCATGCCCGCAACCCCACCGGCCGCAACCGGCCCGGCTCGATAACCCTCCGGCACCACTCCCTCCCTCAGCATGACCGGGCTCAGCACGACGCCCGCCACACCCTTCCCTGGAGAGCCGGCTAGCGACGGGGTCTCTCGCGCACCTCAGACGGTTGTTCGCCGGGTAACAGCACCGCGTAAAAAGCCAGGTGCCCGGGAGAATCGTCCAGCCTGTCAAGAGGAGGGAAGCAGGTCTGGGAGATCCTTCCGGGCACCGGAGCATCTTATGGGGTTGCCGTTAGATATCTCAACGGAATCCCCGGACCCGACTAACGCACCAGGAATGACTTTTTGCGTTTTTTTTCTCTCCCGGCCGTCGCATCATCCCCGGAATCGGGATGTCCCATAACAATTCTCCCTGGCGATATGCCGATATCGGTGGTAAGCTTTTGTTTGAAAAGCGTTTATGCGGTCAGCAACCACCAGACGCAAACCAGAACGCAATGGAAGACGCACGATTCAGGGAATTGCTCACCGAGGCCAAAGCCGGGAAAACGGCCGCCATGGATGCCCTGCTCGTCGCCAGCTTCGATCCCCTCCGGGCAACTATAGCTCAACAGATGGGCTCAGCCCTAGCCAAGGCCCAACTCGAACCTGAGGACATCATCCAGGAAACCTACGCGGCCTGCTGGGCCAGCCTGGCCAACGCAGACTTCAATGGATTCCAGCCCTTCCTGGCTTGGCTGCGACAGATCGCCGAAAACAAGCTGATCGATATCCAACGAGCCTTGTTGGCCGAGAAACGTGATGTCCGCCGACAAGTATCTGCATGGGGTGTCCAGAGTGGATCGTACGTAAACCTTTTGGACGCAGTAACTTCGCCACTTTCAACCCCGAGCCGAGGAGCCGCCCGAAGCGAGGGATTGGCCGTCCTCATGGTCCGGCTCCAGCAGCTCCCCGAAGACTATCGCCAAATCATCGTCTGGCGCCTGATCGAGGGCCTGCCCGTCGCAGAAGTCGCCACCCGCCTCAGCCGCAGCGAAGCTGCTGTCCATATGCTCTTTCATCGAGCCCTCAAGCAGCTCCGCAACCTGATGGGAGCCCCCTCCAACTACTTGAGCCAGGCTTGAACCAGCCACCTGAATCCGGCTCGAGCCGACAGAACGCCGCCCCGCAACTTGGCCTGAACTTAAACCTTTGATGTATATGCTGTTAAACCTCTTCCCGCTCAAACCGCCAGCAGGGCATCTTTCCGTAGCACCTTGCGATGGCGAGCCAGAACCGGACGAACAACCTCCCTCAGAAAGACATCAACCTGCCGCGGCGCCAAACCCACAAAACGCTTCGGGTCAAGGGCTCCATCGAGATCGACCGCCGCAAAGGCCGGATCAGCCTTCAGTCGAGCCATCAGGTCGTTGGCCCGACCACGCATCTTCACCTCGCGGCCCGCAGCTTGAGAGTGCCGGCGAATCCGCTCATGCAACGCTTGGCGATCCCCTGCCCGGGCGATCTTGCCACGCTTGCCCCCTTGCCCTGCTGTGCCAGTGGTAGTCGCGGCCATCAGAATGTCCTCTGTGGCCATGAAGGGCAGCTCGGCCGCCACCCGCGAGGCAATCACCTGCGGATAGACCACCATCCCCCGAGCCACATCGGTCACAATCCGAAGAATCGCGTCCGTCGCCAGGAAGCTCTCCGCAAAGACGATCCGCTTGTTCGACGAGTCGTCCAGCGTACGCTCGAACCACTGCTCGGCCGCCGTCTGAAACGGGCTGGACAGGATCGAGATGACAAACCGGGCCAAACCCGTCATCCGCTCGCAGCGCATCGGGTTCCGTTTGTAGGCCATCGCCGACGAACCCACCTGCTGCGCCTCGAAAGGCTCCTCCATCTCCTTCATGCCGGCCATGAGCCGCAGATCGTTGGCCATCTTGTGGGCACTGACCGAGATGCCGGCCAGAACGGCGGCCACGTCGGCGTCAACCTTGCGGCTGTAGGTCTGGCCGGTCACCGGCTCCGCTTTCTTAAACCCCAGCCGCGCCATGACCTGCCTCTCCAGCCGGTCCACCTTCCGCACATCGCCCTCGAATAGGGCCAGGAAGCTCGCTTGCGTGCCGGTCGCCCCACGAATGCCACGGAATCGCAGACCGCCCAGACGCTGCTCGACTGCCTCCAGATCGCGGACAAAATCGTACGCCCACAGGCACGCCCGCCGCCCGACAGTCGTGAGTTGTGCCGGCTGGTAGTGCGTGTAACCCAGACACGGCAGGTCACGATGCTTGCGGGCAAAGCGGGCCAGAGCGTCAATCACATTGGCCAGCCAATCGCGAATCAGGACCAGGGCATCCCGGAGGATCATCAGGTCGGCATTGTCGACCACGTCCATGCTGGTCGCCCCCAGATGCAGAATCCCACGGGCGCCCGGAGCCACATCACCCCAGGCGTACAAATGGGCCATCACGTCATGACGGAGGCGCTTCTCATGCTCGGCGGCGTTCTCAAAATCGATCTGCTCCATCGTCCGGCGGAGCTGGTCAAGCTGCCGGCGGGTGATCGGCAGGCCGAGCTCGGCTTCCGACTCCGCCAGGGCCAGCCAGATCCTGCGCCAACAGAGGATCCGATGTCGGGCCCCGAAGAGGCGAGCCATTTCCGCAGAGGCGTAACGGGATACCAACGGGTTCTGATAGATGTCGCTCATGGGCGAGAGTATAGCCCGCCCCCATGACGCGATGAAGCCCCCTCGGTGCCGCCCGGGCAGGGACGGAAACCCTGACGCCGCAACGCCAACTTGATCGATGGGAAGCGGTCGGCAACTGGTCGTAGAGTCAATCATGGAGAACGAGGCCCCGGGATCAGTGGCCGCGGCGGAGAGCGGTGAGCTTGGAACGGGTGGCTTCTTCGAGAGCGGACTCCTTCAGGCCGCGGTAAACGTCCGCCAGCATGGCGTAGTGAGCGGAGAGAGCCCCGCGGACGTTCCAGCCGGTAACGCCCGCGGCCGTGAGCCGCTCCAGCTGAAGGACGGCCCCTTCCAGAATGATCCGAGCCTCCTTGAACTCGGTCCGCTCACGCAGGGTGTCGGCAAGCATGAGCGTCTGAAAGGTGGCCGGCAGAACGTACTTCGCGGAGTCGGGAAAACGATGGGCCAGCGTCTGATAGAGCATACCGCTCTGGCGCATATCCTTCAGGGCTTCTTCCTCGCGGCGTTCAAACTTGTCGATGCCGCTCAACTTGATGTACATGTTGGCCAGCGAAAGCGTGTAATCGGGAACGTGAGGCTGCTCGCGAACCAGGTCCTCCATGATCGCGATGGCCTTGAGGACCCGGGCCCTGGCTTGCGGGCCGCGGTCCTGCATGGCGTAAGTCTCGGCCAGGTCGAAGCGATACGGGGGCAGTTGCGGCAGCTTCTCGAGAATCTCGATGGCCCGATCGAGGCTGCCGGGATGACCGGAACCACGGTCGCCGTCGAAGCCCGGGCCGCGCTGCTCACGCAGGCATCGGGCGAGCAGATGGCGGTACTCCGAAACGCGGGGCATCTGGCCGGTCAAATCGGTCAGGATCTGGACCGCCTCGCGGAGGCAGGCGATCCGCCTCTGGTTCCAGGCCCGGAAGCGATCGCGCCAGTCACGATACGAGCCAATGTCGGGGCGCGGGCTCGCGCCGTCCTGCGGATGGAGGCCGGCGGGTCGTTCGGCTGGTCCGGAAGACGATTTCGACGAGAGGCTGCTCGGGATCATGGCGGAGAGATAGAGGGCCCGGGCCAGTTCAAACCGCGCCTCCGGGGCGGGCTCGGGGCCGCTGTTCAGGGCCCGCAACAGCTCCCGCGATTCCTGAAGGTGTCGGCCCGCCGGCTCGGCCTTCTCCTGGGTGAACAGGACCGCGGCCAGCTTGTTGTGGACGCGGGCCAGAAGGGTCCGGGCGGCGGTGTTGTTCGGGTCAGACTGGCACATCGCTTCGCAACGACGGATCGCGACGTCGTACGCGGCCTCGGCGTCGGCGTATCGGCCCAGCCGCTCGTGGATCTCGCCGACCCGGTGATGAGCGGCCGCCACCTTCAACTGCACCGAGAGGGATTCGCCTTCCTGTTGGCCAAGCTTGCGATAGAAGACGAGCATCTGTTCGAGAAAGGTGGCCGTCTCGGGCGAAATCGCCGCCGGGGCCGCGACGGACACGGTGTATTCCTCGGTGCCATCCACGCTCAGCTCCTGAGCGGACAACAGGCTTTCGGGCGCGAACCGGTCAAAGGTCGCCTCCATGGCTTGCAGCGACAAGTCCGCCACGGCTTCCACACGCTGGCGCTGACGCCGCTCGCCTGCCAGGGCCAATTCGGCCCGCGAGTTCGCGATCCGCACGCTCACGTAAGCCGTGAATGACACAATGGCCACCGTCAGCAGTAAGGCCAGGCTCGCCAGGCCGAGCGTGGCAGGCAGCGGGTTGCGCATCGCCCAGCGGCGCAGCCGCTCGACGCGCGAGATGCGACGAGCACGAATGGGGCGGTCCTCCACAAAACCCAGCAGGTCGTCGCGCAGCTCGGCCGCAGAACCGTACCGGTGCTCGATCGCCCGGGCCGAGGCCTTCAGGATGATGGTCTCGAGATCACGCGGCAGCCCGGGACATACCTGTCGGGCGGGCGGGAGCGGCTTCTCCATGATCGCCCGGATCAAGCTGCTGGTCTTCGCCTCCGCAAAGGCCGGCCGGAGCGTCGCCAACTCGTAGAGCGTGACGCCAAGACTGTAAACGTCGCTTCGGGCTTCAATGCGACCCTCGATCTGCTCCGGAGCCATGTACCGCAGGGTGCCCACCAGGTCGCCGGTCTGTGTCGCCCCTTCGTGCCCGATCTCCTTGGCAAGGCCGAAATCCGCCACCCACAAAGTCCCGTCCGAGTCCAGAAGAAGATTGCTCGGCTTGAGGTCACGGTGCAGGACGCTCTGACTGTGGGCGTAGGCGACGGCATCCGCGGCCTGGGCCATCACCCGGGCAAGGTGACGCCAGTACTGGCGATTGAGTGTCAGCCGCGAACCGCCTGCGTTACCCGAGAGCGGCTCACCCGACGTCCGAGCGTGGCAGACCGGGGCGGCGCGTTCCTCACGCTGTTCAAGCAGATCACGGGCCACCTCGATCAGGTCGGAGGAACGGCTCGACAAAGCCAACGTCGAGCTCGACGCCGATTCCGCTCCCGCATCGTGCCCGGCCAGAGCCTTGAACACCGTGTCCAGCCCCACACCCCGAATATACTGCATGACCAGGTAGTGGTAGCCGTCCTGCTCGCCCACGCCGAACACCGGCACAATGTTGGTGTGGTGCAGACGGGCAGCGGTTCGGGCCTCGCGGTCGAAGCGTTCGCGGCGGGCAGGGTCCTCGGTATGACGCCGGGGAAGCACCTTGATGGCCACCCGCCGGCCAAGAGACTCCTGCTCGGCTTCGTAGACCACCCCCATCCCGCCGTGGCCCAGCTCGCGGACAATACGAAAGTCGCCCAGCCGGCCCACCGGGGATTCATGGGTCAGGAGCTGGCGGCTCGACGAACCGCCGCCGTGATGCTTGGCGTTCTCAACCGCCTGAATGGTCGGGAACAACTCACGAATGTCGCCCGCCAGGGCTGGGTAGCGGACCGCATAGTCCTCGACGCTCGGCGAATCGCCCGAGCGGCACTTGCGCGTGAACTCCTCCGCGAGCATCTCGAACGGATCGCAGTCCGGGTTCGTTTCGGCCATGGTGATCCACTCATCCATTGACGATCGGGCCATGATCCGGCGGCATCAGGGCATCGCCGCCAAGGAATCGAAACCGCCGGTCTCCTCCAGAATGGCCTTCAGCCGCCGAAGAGCCCGGAAGTACCGGATGCTGGCGGCCTTTCGGTCAAGGTCCAACACCGCCGAAATCTCCTGGTTGGTCAGCTCCTCGAAATGCCGCAGCAGCAGGACCTCGCGATCGATCGGATCCATGCCGTCGATGGCCGCCCGGAGACGCTCCGATAGCTCGATTCGCCTCAGGGCCAGCGACGGCGAGGTGATGTTGGCCAGCAGGTTGTGGGCCAGTGTGACCGTGGTCTCATCGGACGAGAACTGGGCCCGAAGGGAGACCTCACGGCCCGCGTCACGCATCTCCGCCCCCAGGTGGCGACGGTGAATATCGATCAGAGTCTGAGCAACCACCAGGCGAAGCCAGATGAACAGCGACTGCTCAGTGTCACCTTCGACGTGGGCACACCGCTGAGCAGCGTTCAGGTAGGCCTCCTGCAGAACGTCCTCGGGATCGACGCGGCCCAGCAGGCGCGGGTTCAATCGAAACGTGGCTGTCTTCAGGAGGCGCGGGCGGTATTCGTCAAACGCGGCGGCTAGCGCGTCCGTGTCCCCCCGGCGCACACGCGCCACCCGCTCGGTCCTGACGACGCTCTCTCCGCTCATGGAAAGACCCTTGAATCCTCCGCTCGGTTTGCGACCAGATCGCGAGCCGCGGCGTGCTTGCGGGCCGAGTATGCCTCCCTCCGCCCCCACCCCGTCTCCACTTCGACTTCCGTTCCCATCATGCCAGAATTCGAAGCGAACGGCAAGCCTGCGGACACCCAGGCGATAGCGCGGCCAGACCGATAGCCAATTCCTCAGACAAAAGACCCGTCAAGCTGTAGACAACGACTCGGGCGATGCGTTTGACATGCTATGGGTCGCTGATTCGACCCGCCGCGAAAACGGCCAAGAGCGGCGCTTCGCGTGACTGCGGAAACAACGGTGTCGCTTGGGCATGCCCCAGCGGCGCCTCGCGCGTATCGAATCGCAAGATAGCCACGATACTCCCAAAAAGAGTGCGCCGGTCGCCTACCTCTGGTGGCGACCGGTGTGCTGCGCGCACATCGTGGAAGAACCTGTAGACATCGTCCGCGGCGAACCGTTTCAGCCTATATGGATGGCAGAGCCGCATTCCCAAGAAAACGATGCGTCACCGGCATTCGTGTCCCCATCGATACGGAGATTCTGCCCGCGTGTCTCGGATCGACACCATGAGCAAGAGCCTGGAGGTTACCCCCGTGAGAGTCACCCATCGATCGGATCTCGGCCATGAGGTCGTGGGATCAGTGTCCGTCAAACCTCAGGTCCGCGATGCGGCTGCCCGTAGAGACACGGCCGAGCTGTCGAGCATGGCAGGGTTTCGTGGCTACCCGGCCATTGCCGGACTGCTTCTCCTCGCCCTTTCATTCTCCGGATACTACCTCGGATACGCGAAGGGTTACACGGCAGGTGCACAACAGACGAAAACCATCGGCGAGCCGTACTCCCCGGAAGTCGGTGACCCGGCGGCACAACCTCCGGCGGATGCCTGGACAATCAGCCGGCTCGAACCTGGCAACCGGACAACGCAGAAACAATAGCGGGCTCGCGGTTGACCGACCACAGAACGACCGGCCTCCGGCCACTCACGCAGCCGGTCCGCCGGAACCCAAGAGCAGGTCCGAAACCTGCCCTTGGGTCATCGCACGCGGGCATCTGGGCCCCCCGGCCGGCGCAAACCAGCGATCAAGACCAAATCACCCGGCGACGATTCCGTAAACCGATCAAGCCGAGCCCGCCAATGCCCAAAAGGACCAGCGAGGCCGGCTCGGGAACAACTCTTCCTTCAACCCGGGTGGCCATCCGCTCGTCGGTCGGGCGATAGTTCCACGGACCATTGTCGCTGCGGCCGGCCGTGGGACCGATATCACCAGTACTGTTGAAGCCCCAGCCACCGTCGAAGTTGCCCTTCGCATCGGCGATCACCCAGTACGTGGTGTTGGCGTCGAGCTGCAGCGTGCCGGGGAAGGGCGCGTGCAGCACCTGCTGGCCGGTGACGTTGACGTTGAGGGCCGAGGTCTGAAGGACACCACCCGGCAACCCGGCCGCGTCGGAGGCGATGACGACATCAAGGGGGCCGGTACCGGTATTCGGCGGCCCGGCTACGCCGACACCGAGCACAATCTGGGTCAACAGGTAGCTGCTCGGCCCGACGGTGAAGGTAATCGCCTGATCAACGTTGCCGATCGTGCCGAAGGTCTCACCCTGGAGCAACCGGCCACCCGCCGAAAAAGTATCACCGGGCCCGAAGTTGTTGAAGATGGTGTCAGCGTCGGCCGCGAGGACCGGGCCAAGCACGACGAGCGCGCTGAGCGCGCTGAGCGCGCAGAGCATCCCCGGTTTGCAGACCATCCTGATCTCTCCTTTTTTGAAACAGTGCCCTACGAATCACGCCGGCCTCGCCCGCCGCGCGGGTCTGAAAGCTCGATGCCGGCCCCGAACAGGTGATTCTAGGTGCCTTGTCTCGGCCCGCCAGTGATTTCCGGGATTTCCAGGCACAAGAAACCGTATTTCCTGCCACACCAAGGGCTTGTGTTCGCGGGTCGTGGCGCAGACATGGCCCATCGGCCGCCGCCAGGATGGAAAAAGGAGGGTAAAAGAGCCGAACCGAATCGAGCCGTTTGTCGAGGACGAACGGCAAACAGGCCAAGCAGGACCGCGGATCGGCAACAGGCCCGACGCGAAACAGCCGCGAACCAGACGCCCCCGCCAAGCCCTGACGGCGCCACCTCACTCCCCGCGTCGACGCGAACCGTCTGGCCGGCTCTGACTGCGAATCGCGACCCGGCAAGGAAGGCGGTCAAGCCGGGCGCCTTCGGAACCCCGCACCCATCAGGCCACCCGTCCTCCGTGACACCCCCTGTGGCCCGCTACCGCTTGCCTCGTTGGACAAGGGACTCAGGCACGATGGGGTCCTTGGTGGCGGCGTTAACCTGTTCAGGGCCCGCCGAGGCCGGAGAGCTTCTCGTCAATCAACCTGCCGACCATCTTCGGGTCGGCCTGGCCACCCGATATCTTCATCACCTGGCCGAGCAGAAAGCCGCGCGCCTGGACCTTCTTCTTGGGATTGGCCACGGCGTCCTGAACCGCCTTGGCGTTGGCCTCGAACGCCTGGGTCACCCAGCCGGTCATGGCTCCCTCGTCCCGAACCTGGACCAGCCCATCGCGATCCGCGATCGCGGTCGGACAGTCCCCTGAGTCCAGCATCTTCTCGGCTACCGCCTGGGCAGCTGTGGCATTGATGACCCCGTCGGCGGTGATTCGCGAGAGCTCGCCCAACCGCTCGGCGTCAATGCCCAACTGGGCAATCGTGCAGCCTCGGGCGTTGGCCTGGGCCAACCAGAAACTGATGAACTGCTTGCCAAGCGTCGGTGCATGGCCGAACCCCGCCGCCTCCTCGAACAGATCCACCGTCGCCCGGTCGCGCAGAATGGTCGCGGCATCGGCCTGGCTCAACCCGTAGTCCGCCTGCATCCGGGCTTCCCGCTCCAGGGGCAACTCGCCCACCGACGCGCGAATCCGCTCCAGCCACTCAACGCTGATCTCGACCGGAACCAGATCGGGATCGGGAAAGTAGCGGTAGTCGTGGGCCTCCTCCTTGCCGCGCTGGAACTCAGTGACGCCTCGGACGTCGTCCCAGCCGCGGTTCTCCTTCGGACGCTTGCCGATGACGTAATCGCGATCGGCCATCCAGTCGTTCACCTGCCGCTCGATCTCGTGAGCGATGGCTCCGCGAACCGCTCGGAAGCTGTTGAGGTTCTTCACCTCGCTGATCGGCGTGCGATACTCCTGCCCATCATACTCGATGGCCACGTTGACGTTCGGCTCGAAACGCATCTGGCCCTTCTGCATGTTCCCTTCGCTCACCCCAAGGTACGTGACCAGCCGCTGCAGTTCCACGCAGAAGTTGTAGGCCTCGTCGGCTGACGACAGATCAGGCTCGGTCACAATCTCGAGCAGCGGGGTCCCGGTGCGATTCAGGTCCACCTGGGTGATACCAGGGTGCTCGTGCAGGTTCTTGCCCGCATCCTCCTCCAGATGAGCCCGGATGATACCCACCCGGCGAGCCCGAGCGTTGACCCCGGTGGGCACGTCAAACGCACCATCGAAACTCAGCGGCAGATCGTATTGACTGATCTGGTAATTCTTGGGCAGATCAGGGTAATAGTAGCTCTTGCGGTCCCACTTGGTGAAAGGGGCAATCTCACAGTTCAAGGCAACGGCCGTACGCACCGAGAACTCGAACGCCTGGCGGTTCATGACCGGGAGCACGCCGGGCATGCCCAGGCAGACGGGACACACATTGCTGTTCGGCTCCGCCCCGAACTCAACCGGACACGAACAGAACAACTTGCTCTTGGTGGCAAGCTGAACGTGAATCTCCAGTCCGATGATCGGACGGATCTTGAGTTGGCTCCGGTCCATGACGCTGTCCCCAAGGGCTAGCCTGGCCGGATCGCTCGCCGGTCGAGGCCCGCCGGATCCCCTTTTACTCCAGCCAGCCAGGCCTGCCAAGGGGCGAAAGGATGAACGCTGGGTGCCGAAGGGGGGCATCAATCGGTGGCTTCGTCTCGCACCAACGGTGGCTTGCCCGATTCTTCGGTCGGCGGCCGATGTCAGACGGCCTCTGCCACCAACCATGAAACGGACTCCGCACAGCACCTCGGTTCAGGGTCCGGCCGTCACTTGAAGAGCTGGCGGCGAGCCGCCTTCGTGATCGCCGCCACGGCCGGATGCCGGATCCGGCGCTCTACGGTGATCGCGAAGAACCGTTCCCGATGGTCCTCAATCGATCCGATGGGCTCCACGCGAAACCGCCTCATGATGTCCGACTCGACCACGTCATAGCCCGCGAAGAACCCTTCGCCGTGCTCGCCAAAGGTACTCAACAGGGCAACGTCCTCAAACTCCCCGATGACCTTGGGCGTGACGTCGACCGACTCGAGCCACCGGTCAATCGCGGCCCGCAAGGCACCGCCCGACGCCGGGAGCAGCGCCGGTGCGCCATGCAGCGATCGCGGAAAACCCTTGCGCATCCGGTGAGCGTGCTTCGGCGAGGCAAACAGCGTGACGCCGCACTCGCCGAGCAGGTGACTGTAAGCCCGAACTCTGATGTGCGGACCCACCGGCGCGTCCGACAGGACCAGGTCCAGATCGTGAACCGCAAGGGCGGGCAGCAACTGGGCCGGCGACCCGTCCACGCATGAGATCCGGCTCGGTTCCGGCAGGTGAATCACCGGCGACAGAAGCCGGTATGCGACCAGTTTCGGGATCACGTCGTTGATCCCCACGTTCACCTGGATGGAGACCCCGACGGAACGGCCCTTCAAGGTGTCCACCATCTCGCGGCCAAGCGCAAAGATCTCGTCCCCGTATCGGAAAACCACCCGCCCCATTTCCGTCAGCGCCAGGTTTCGCCCGACACGATCGAACAGCTTCTCGCCCAGCGAACGCTCAAGCTCATGGATCTGGGCGGAGATCGTCGGCGGAGCGAGCAGCAGTTCCTGCGAGGCCGCAGCTATAGAACCCGCCCTCGCGACCGTCCAGAAGTAAAAAAGATGATGGTAGTTGAGCCAGTCCATCCCCTTATGATAGTTCGTTTATTACGATGTGTCAATTCACCATTCTCTATTTGCCTAAGTATGCAGGAAAGGGTATAGTGAGCATGGACGAAGAAGCGGCGACCTCGATCACCCACAAGCACCCAGGCGAAGCCATCCGGACCTAGGTCGTTGGCCCGGACATCGCTCGTCGCCCAGCCACCGGACCAGGCCCCCGCGGCGCCCCGTGCCGCGGACCCGGTCGGCACCCCCGGCATCAACCTGTCGGCGGGGATGCCCGCCGGAGACGATCGTTCGTATTTATCGATGAATGGTTGAGTTAGATTCTAAGAATCCGTACAGCGATGCCGGACGTATATATCCGGTGGAGACCAGGGGAACACCCTGAAACCCAAAGGAGATGGGCATGCGAATCAGGATGAGCGGACATGGCGTCGAGGTCAACACCGTCCTGAGAAAACGGGTGCAGCGGCGGCTCCAGTTCGCCCTGTCCCGGTTCTCCAACCGCATCCGCGCCGTCGCCGTCCGACTGAGCGACATCGGCGGCGATCGGGGCGGGGCAGATCGCTCCTGCCGGATCATCGTCCACCTGTCCCCGACCGGCACGATCATGATCGAGGACCGCGACCCAGACCACTCGGTCGCCATCGATCGGGCCGCGGATCGGGCCGGACGGGCCGTGGCTCGCGAGCTGCGCCGCCGCTGGGAAGTGAGAAGACGTGCAACCCTGCGCGGCAACGACGCCCAGTTTCGGTTGCGGGGCGCGTCATGGGCGTTCAGCCACAGGAGCTGAACGAGAACCAGATTCGGCCCAACAGGGTCTGACCGTGTCCTCAGCCTAGGACACGACTTCCAGGAGGTGCTCTATGGTAAACCAGACGGATCGGATTGTTCGATACTTCCGCCGGCGATGCGGGGAGGGACGGATTCTGCACAACGCCGCATGCCACTTGCTCCAGTTGATCCTGGAACAACCAGGTACCGATCGCGTGGAGGACTTGATGGCATTCTGTGGGAATCCCGAGAACCTCAAACCCTGGTTGCCGAATGAGACTGACCGGCTCATCTTCTCGGAAGGCCTGCTCGAGGGACTGCGCGACCTGGCGTCGCAACCGCACTACAGGAGCAGGCACCGCATGAGGACGGCGCCAGCCAGTATGAATTGAGGCCGACCATGGTCACTCACTATCCAAACGGAGACGTCGAGTTCCGCTTCTTCCGGCCCAACGCCCAGCGCGTCTGCCTCGTCGGCGACTTCAACGGCTGGCGCCGATCGGAAGCGGCCATGAGCAAGAGGAGCGACGGATGGTGGACCCGCCGGTTGCACCTCAGGCCGGGAGCCTATCAGTTTCAGTACCTGGCCGACGGCGAGCGCTACCTCGACTTCGCGGCCTTCGGCGTGGAACGGGGACCTCTGGGCGGATGGAACTCCGTGGTGGTCGTCGGCCAGCCAACCGGAGCGAAAACGACCGGACGGCGGGATGTGTCGCTACAGGTCGCCGCCGCGGCAGGACGTGAGGCGTGAAATGTGCGGCCGGAAGCGGTCAAGGAGGCTGATGTCATGAAAGCCAGAAACATCTACATTACCGTGGAGGACATGACCCGGCTCTCGGAGTACGTGCGCGTCGCCCGGGCCCGGCACCAGGAAGACATCTCTTATCTGAACACCCTGCGCGAAGAACTCGACCGGGCGGACGTCGTCCTGCCCGAGCGGATGCCCGCCGACATCGTCACCATGCACTCGCAGGTGCTGCTCCGCGATCTGGCTTCGGGCGAGGAAACACAGTATGTGATCGTCTTCCCCGAAAACGCGGACATCCTCGAGGGCAGAATCTCCGTCGTATCGCCGATCGGGGCCGCGATGCTCGGACGCAAGGTCGGTGACACGATTCGGGTTCACGCACCGGCCGGAACCAGACGAATGCGGATCGAGCGACTCCTGTTCCAACCGGAAGCAGCGGCGATGTTGTCGAGAGAGGCCTGTGCCTGATCGGGCTGAGCCCGGGAAAGGACGCTGATGTGGTCCTTCACCGAATCACGAGCGAAAACGCCGGAGGGCCGCCTGCAGAATGCCATGCAGGACATCGCCACCCTGCTGAAGCGTCTGGGGGAGACCGAAGCGCTCTCCCGATTCAACGCCGGCCTGACGTCCGGCCCGAATCCGTCGGACGCGACACTGCTCGGATGGCTGGCACACACGATCGGGCCGCAAGCGACGCTGCGAGTTATCGCTTCGTACGCTCGGCAGCCGTGCTTCTGCTGTCACAACGGCCTGGAACCCTGCGACTCGTGCGACGGCCGAGGGCATTCGGGTGGCAGCGAGGTCTGCGTGCAGTGCCTGGGACTCGGCGCAGCAAGATGCGACTTCTGCGCCGGATCCGGCTTGGTGACGTATGACGCCGTCCCCCACGGGCTTCAGGTACCGGTGGCGCTGCGCCGAATGAAAGACGCCGTCAGCCGCGTCCGGCAGCATCTCGACCAGCCCCTGCCGCGAGTCTCGGACGTCGAACCGATCAGCAGTCTGAGGCAGGCCGCGAAGGCTCTGTCGGACCTGAATCGGGCCCTGGGGGTGTTCGAGAACGGCCTGTTGTTTTCCAAGGACAGTACCAACTGCGGCCGGAAGACCCAGACTGAACTTGCTCATGTTGTGCGATCGAGCGTACAATGTACGGTCGCCTGTCGTTCGAGAATGCGAGAGCTCATCGAGGTCATGGCCGGCGCCGCCCGGCTCGCGGCTGAATCGGTCTCTCAGGACGCTCGCCACCGGGCCATCTTGCTCGAACAGGCGAGGTTCTACGACTCCTGCCTGGGACGTTCGGACCCCTTTGCGGGCACAGGTCTCGAACACCCCTACCTCGACAAGGCCGTGGCCGCGCCGGCGTAGCCGTCGCCGCGAACCGGTGACCAGTGAACCCGCGAAACAGAGAACCACATGCGTATCTCCCAACTCCTGGATTCACGTTGCGTCCTGACCGGCGTCTCCGCGACGGGCAAGGAAGCCGCCCTCAATCGGCTTGTCTCCACCCTCGGTGAGGCCCGCGGTGTCGATGTCGAACTGGCCCTCCGCGACATCCGCGCGAGGGATCGGGCCGGGGCTATCCTCCTGCCGTTGGGACCCTATCGTGTGGCCGTGCCTCACGCGACCACGGCCGCCTGCAAACAGCTCCTCTTCGCCATGGCCACCTGCCGTGAAGGCGTGCAATGGGATGACGATCCGGAAAACCGAGCCCATCTGATTGTCGTCCTGCTCGGTCCGCCCCAAACCCGTGGGCTGTATCTTCGCGTCCTCAGTCGCATCGCCCGACTCTGCTCGGACGAGAAGGTGGTCGAGTCGCTGCTCAACGCGGAGTCGCCGGAGCAACTGATCGAACGCTTGGCGGAGGAGGAAGAACCACTGGGGGAGATCGTCGCCGCGGACGGCATGCCGGCTTTCTGTATTCTCGGGGCCGGGCCCGGCGGACTGGCCATGGCCGGGCACCTGGCCCTCACGGGCTGCAAGGTCAACCTCTTCACCCGCAGCGAAGAACGACTTGCCCCCATTCGGGCGGCTGGTGGCATCCGTGTCACTGGTGAGGTACACGGCTTTGCCACCCTCAATCTCGTCACGACAAGTATCGGCGATGCCGTACGGGACGCGGATGTAGTCATGGTGGTCGTGCCGGCCACCGCCCACCGCAATATCGCCAATCTCGTGGCCCCACACATCAAGGATGGGCAGATTCTGGTGCTCAATCCGGGCCGGACGGGCGGAGCGCTGGAAGTGGCCCAAGTACTGCAAGCCAGGAATCCGCAGGTCCGCCCCTACGTGGCCGAGGCCCAGACATTGCTGTACGCATCGCGACTCACCAATCCCGGCCAGGTGCACGTGTTCGGTATCAAGAGCTCCGTCCCCGTCGCCGCCCTGCCGGCCTACCAGATCGCCGATATCCTGCCCGTCATCCGCAGCGCTTTGCCCCAATTCATCCCCGGCGACAATATCCTGAAAACCAGCCTCGACAATATCGGGGCGGTATTCCATCCGGCTATCACCGTCCTCAACGCCGGCCGAATCGAGGATACCCACGGCGACTTCGAGTACTACGTTCGAGGCGTGACGCCAGCCATCGCTTCCGTCCTGGAGGCGATCGATCGAGAGCGGATCGCCGTGACCGGCGCGCTGGGTATCCGAGCCCACACCGCTCGCGAGTGGCTCTATCTGGCGTACAACGCGGCCGGCAAGACGCTGCTCGATGCGATTCAGGCGAATCCCGGATACCGCGGCATCCGGTCCGTCGCCACCGTGCAGCACCGCTACATTTCCGAAGACGTACCCATGAGTCTGGTCCCCATCGCGTCGATCGGTCAGATGCTCGGTGTCCCCACACCGACCATACGCGCCGTGATTCACCTGGCGTGCGTCATCCACGGCGTGGACTACTGGGCGGAGGGACGAACGGTGCAGCGATTAGGGATCGCCGGCATGTCGGTCAAGGATATCCGTCTCCTGGTCGTGGGAGCGGAACCGGCAACCCCAGTACCCAACACACCACCCAGCCAGCACCCGTTGGATGGCGATTCGCTCGAAGGAGCCTTGTGGAAGCCGGAGATCAATACCCATGAGGACGCATTCAGTTGAAACGACGGATCGCTTCGGCCTGGTCCGACCAGCCATCGAAGCCCACACCCTGGGCATCACCTCGGTGGAACAGATCCTCCGAGATTGTGGCTACACGGTCGTCGTGGGAGACGCCCCGACCTGTGAGGCGTTCAACCGGCCTGAAGATCCCCGCTATTGCGCGGCCATCGAGCAATGGCTGCGCGAGAACCGAATCACCATCCTGGGTTTCAGCTACCGCCTGGATCCACGCCAGGGAGCCCTCCTCTTCGAGAGACTAATCCACCAGCTCAAGACCAGAAGATTGCTCGCCGAACAGGGCGGCTTTCTCAAGGCAGTCTACTTCGCCGGCCTGCCCAAAGCGTGCGAGCTGGTGCAACAGCGCGTTCCCGAGGTCGCCGGTGTCTTCCGTGGCGACGAGACCCCCATAGAGACCCTGGCAATGCTCGCCATCAGACCGGACACTATGCCGAGAAACCTCGCCGAAGGCGCCGGCTATGACCAAGCGAGACTGTCGTTCGGGAGAGACCTGATCCAAAAGGGCCACTACCTGCAGGTCCGACCTGTCGACCGGAGCGGCTGTGGAGAATTCGGCACCCGGCGGGACACCCTGGTCCGACGCGTGGAACATGCCCGGACCCACCAACTGCCTCCCCTGATGCGAGCCCACATCGGACCCTATCAGGCCGACCGGGCCCAGGCCGTCTCTCTGTTCCTTGAATGGACCGGCCGCCTGGCGAGATCCGGCTTACTCGACATCCTGTCGATCGGAACCTCCCAGTTGACCCAGTCCGCATTCGGGGAAAACTGGAATGGCAGACCCAATGGGGGCGGAGTACCCATCAACTCCCCGACCGAGTTCGCAGCAGTCTGGCAGGCCGCCCGGCCAATGCTCGTCCGTACCTATGCCGGCACAACCCACATCCCCGAGCTGGCCAGGATGTACGAACAGACCCTGTACATGGCCTGGCATGCCCTCTCGTTGTGGTGGTTCTGCCGCATCGACGGCCGAGGCCCCTACTCGGTGCGTGAGAACCTGGAACACCATCTCCAGACCATCAGGTACGTGGCGTCCGTGGGTAAGCCCTTTGAGCCGAATGTACCCCACCACTTCGCCTTTCGCGGCGGAGATGATGTCACCTGTGTCGTCTCGGCGGTGCTTGCCGCCAGAGCGGCCAAACACCACGGCATTCGCCACCTGGTACTTCAGAACATGCTGAACACCCCCAGGTCCACTTGGGGCGTTCAGGATCTCGCCAAGTCCCGTGCCATGCTGCAGCTGGTTCGCGAACTGGAGGACGATTCTTTCCACCTCATCCTGCAACCCCGCGCGGGCTTGGATTATTTCTCCCCCGACCTGGCCAAGGCGAAGGCTCAACTGGCGGCCGTCACCGCCCTCATGGATGACATCGAGCCTCAGAATCCAAACAGCCCCCCAGTCATCCATGTGGTAAGCTACTCCGAAGCCTCGCACCTGGCCGATCCCCCCGTGGTCGACGAGAGCATCCAGATCACTCGCCATGCCCTGGCCGAGTACCGGCGATTGCGCGCCAAGGGCAGCGTGGACGACATGACCGAGAATCCGGAAGTCGCCCAGCGGACCCACGAGCTGCTGCAGGAAGCCCGCGCCATCCTCGCGACAATCGAGACCCATGTACCGTCATCGTGCTCTCCGGAGGGGCTGTATCGCATCCTCGCAGGCGGCTTCCTCGCCGTTCCCTACCTCTGGGAATGCCGGGAAGAGTTCCAGCGCGCCATCCGCTGGCCAACCCGGCTGATACGCGGGTCCGTCAAGGTCGTCGATCCACAGGGCAATCCGCTTCCTGCCGCCACGCGGATGGAGATGGTCCTCGATGATCTGAAACGGCAGGCTTAACCCACCCCCTAGGAGACCATATCCATGGCGGGTATTGCAGGAATCGTAGGCACCGGCAAAAGTGAGTCCGTCAGCCGAATGCTGACCCGAATGGCCCATCGTGGCCGGGCCGGACACAAAGTGGTCGAAACGAAGGGCACCACGCTCGGCGCCGTTTGGCCGGCCGGCGCTCGCCGCCCGATCCTCCGGGAGCACCACGTCGCCTGCGATTCCATCGGCAACGGACAGTTCGCGGAAGCCCGCGCGAACGACGGCACCCTGACGCTCTCACGCGATCCCATCGGAGCCGTCCCGCTCTACTATGGCCAACACGCGGACGGCTCGCTCTGCTTCGCCTCGGAGGTCAAGGGCCTGCTGGAAATGACTAGGGATGTGAACGAGCTTCCGCCCGGCTGTCAGTATGACGGCCAGCACCTGATCCGAGGCGATGAGCTGCAGGTCAGGGGAACCATCACCGAGCAGCCCGAAGATGTCGCCACCACCTTGTGGGCCTGCCTGGACGGGGCGGTCAGAAGTCGCATTCACCAACACACGATGGGCGCATGGCTGTCCGGCGGACTCGATTCCAGCGCCATCGCCGCCCTGGTCCGACCGCACGTGCGCAGGCTGTACACCGTCGCCGGCGGCGTGGCAGGATCACCCGACCTGGGTTTTGCCCGGCAGGTCGCGGACGTCATTCGGTCGGACCACCACGAGGTCGTGATCAGTCTCCCAGAAATGCTCCACGTCCTCCCGACCGTCATCTACCACCTGGAGTCGTTTGACGCCCTGCTCGTACGGTCCAGCATCATCAACTACCTCGTGGCACGACGCATGGCCGAACTCGCTCCCGAAACCTTCTCCGGCGAAGGAGGCGATGAACTGTTCGCTGGCTACGACTATCTCAAAACCCTGGAGAGCTGCCACCTCGCCCAGGAACTCGTGGATCTCATCGGGCGGCTGCACAATACGGCCCTGCAACGGGTCGACCGCTCGGCCGCCGCCCACGGGCTCGTGGCCCACGTCCCTTTCGTCAACCCGACCATCGTCGATTACGCGACGCGCATCCCCGTCGAGTTCAAGATCCGCAACGGCATCGAAAAGTGGATCCTGCGTCAGGCGATGAAGGACCTGCTGCCCCCGGCCGTCCTCAACAGACCCAAGGCCAAGTTCTGGCAAGGCGCCGGCGTCGGCGACCTCCTGTCGAACCACGCCGACCAGCACATCTCCAATGAGGAGTTCAGACACCAGCGGAACCTGGACAACGGCTGGATGCTCAACAGCAAGGAAGAGCTCATGTACTACCGGATCTTCAAGGACGCCTTCGGCACACTCGAGAATCTATCCTGGATGGGCCGCACCAAGGGGGCCCCGTCCGTCACGAGACTCGAGCGAACGTGAACGGCCTGCGCAGTACCCACGATCACCCTGAACAGCCCTTCGTGCCCATGATCCCAGGAAACCGTCGAGTTCAGCCCGTCACGCAGGACGGATCGACCATCACCCCCGCACCGCGGTAACAGCGCTGGAAGATACCAAAGTCGGATTGGTCAATGTCCAAATCCCCGTCCAAGTCGGCTCGCTCACCGCCAGGCACGGGCGGACCCATCGCCGGTCCAGTCCAGCACCCCCGGAAAACCACGAAATCGTCACCGTCCACGTCACCATCACAGTCGAAGTCCGGCGAAAACGGCGGCCGCCACGGGCGGGCGGCAATCCGGGCCTGCGCCGCGGCCAGCATCGACGGCCAAACCGTGTTGTCAATCGGAAAGCCGTATTCCGAGGAGAAATGATCGCGCAAATCCTGCCCGGCCGAGGCGCTGAACGCCGCGACGATCCACGTGGCCTGCTTCCCATCATCATTGATGGTCACCGGCAACCCCTCCTGCGCCGGCTGGAACGTGCTGAACAGGTCAAACCACGCCTTCGGGCCGTAAGCCTCGTACACCTCATAGAAAATGCCGTCCATCAGGTCGGGCGTCAGACTCCGGTAGTTCTTGCCGGCATTCTTGTACTTCACCAGTTGCTGCTGGTATGCAGCCTTGGCATTGTCGAAATCAAGGTCAATACTCTCCCGGGCCAACGATCCGACCGCGGAGGGACATGCCCCCAGGCAGTGGCGAGTCCACATCCCGCACAGCGTCGCAAGCCCTTCACTGTAGGTGAAGTTGAGCATACAACCCGGGGCGGTGATGAACTGGTACAGCGGGCCGGAGGCAAGGATGAAATTGTGCCCCAGCTCGTGAAAGATAATCCCCCACTGCGGAACAGGACGACGCGGATCGGCGACGATGTAGCAACTCTTCGGATCAGGGCTGCAGAACAACCATCCCAGCCGGATCGGATTCGTGCCCGCAAGGCCGCACACCGCAGTGCTCTCGTTGTTGGTCACGTCGCACACGAAGTAATGCAGACCGCCACGATAGGGCAGCGTTCCGGTCAGATCGTGCTGCGCCCGGTAGGCGAGATCCGTGGCCGCAACCTGATCGTAGTCAGCAGCAAGCTTCGCGAGGTCAAAGCCCTGGATCAGCCCCGGCGCGTAAAACGCGATCCGATCGCCCCGAAAGGGCTCGTGCTGCACACCCAGGTCCACATCAGTGCAGCGAATCAGCGCCTGGTTGTCCGCAATGACACCGTCCGCCGTGACCTCGACCCAGCCCGTGGTCCCGGACGCCATGGCCGACGGCGCTGCCGTGACCACCCCGGCCGCATCCACGGTGCCCACGCTTGCACTCAAACCGCTGTACTCCAGGCAATAGTCGCCGGTCGGCAGCAGCTCGCCCGCCGGGCCGCGAATCTCAACTTCCAGCTGCCCACTGGGTACACCAGGCGATAACAGCAGCAGCGGCGTGGTGACGATGACGTGAGCCGGCGCCGGCCGCGTCAACCCCAGACTCCACTCCCATGTCTCCCCATTGGTGATCACCGAATAACCGTTGTACGTGTCACCCCCCAAAAGCACGATCGCTCCCCGCGCGCTGTCATACGCCATCGCATGCGATCCGCGAGCCCGCGGCACCGCCTTGGCGAACCGCATCATCGCCCAGCTCTCACCGTCCCACCACCAGGCGTCGTTCTGGTAGGTGTAGGTGGCTGTGCGGCCGCCAAAAAGCACCGTCCTCCGCCCGTGGCGGTCATAGACCATGGCGTGGTCCAGCCGTGCAGCCGGCTCGCCCCTGACCCCCGAGCTGCGCCGGGTCCAGTCCACCCCATCCCACTCCCAGGTGTCCCGGTAATACGTCGAGTAGCTGCTGTAGTGGTAGCCGCCGAACAACACGGTGACCCCGCGGTCGCGGTCATAGACCATGGCATGCAGATGTCGCGCCAAAGGACTGTTGCTCGCCGTCCGCTGCGTCCAGGTCGACCCGTCCCACTCCCAGGTCTCGTCGTTGGAAACTCCGGTGTAACCGCCAAAAAGAACCACCACATGGCGGCGGCTGTCGTACACCATCGCGTGGCCGCTACGCGACGAGGGCCCACCCACAGCCTTCTTGACCCAGGCGACACCGTCCCACTCCCACGTCTCCACCCCCGCACTGTTGCCGCCAAATAGAACAACGACATGGCGATCGCTATCGTACGCCATCGCATGGCCGTGACGAGGAGAAGGACCGGTCGTCGCCTTGAGCACCCAGAGATTACCATCGTACTCCCAGGTCTCGGCCCCGCCGGAGGTGCCACCAAATAGAACAACCACCTCGCGGTCGCTGTCGTACGCCATGGCGTGCGCCCTGCGCGGCGAGGGACTACCCCTGGCAATCTGTATCCACTCACCACCGTTCCACTGCCATGTGTCACTGCCGGCGCTGCCACCCTGCAGACTCCCTCCAAAAACCATCGCAGCCTGCTGAATAGGGTCATACACCATGCCATGATCCCACCGCGATGGAGGGCTCGCCACCGGCGCACGCTTCGCCCACGACACCCCGTCCCACTCCCAGGTCTCGTTCGTGTAGGGACTGGTCTTGCCACCGTACAGCGTAATCACCCGCCGAGCCCCGTCGTACACCATCGCGTGCCTCTCACGCGGCGATGGACGCGCCGCCGGACTACGCTCGGCCCACACCGCCCCATCCCACTCCCACGTGTCATTAACCGCCCCGCCGCTGCCCCACCCCCCAAAGAGCACCGTCACCTCCCGGTCACGGTCGTACACCATCGCATGCTCATACCGCGGCGACGGCCGGACCGCCGGATCCAGCAGTGCCCAATCCGTGCCGTCCCATGTCCATGTGTCACTCATGTAACTGCCGGTCATCCATCCGCCAAATAGCAACACCACGCCCCGGCTGACATCGTAAACCATCGCATGGCTAGTAAGAGCAGGCGGCATGTGCACAGGATTCCGCTGCACCCAACTCGTGCCGTCCCATTCCCAGGTCTCGTCACTGTACGAGGTCGCACTGCCTGCAGTGCCTCCAAAAAGCACTGTCACCCCGCGAGTCGAATCGTAAGCCAATGCATGCCCGCTCCGGGCAGACGGGCCGGACGTGGACCGCAAGGACCACGCCGAGCCGTCCCACTCCCACGTCTCTCCGAAGGCAAAACCCAGTTGGCCCCCAAACATGACCGTCACTTGCCGAGCACTGTCGTAAACCATGGCCAGCGAAGCCCGGGCGTCCGGCTGGGGCTTATCCCAACCCGCACAGGTCTGGCCAACTACCGGGCAAACACCTAGCGCCAGAACCAACGCGACGGCCACCCCCCTCAAAACGCTGAGCTTCCGTCCCATGACCCACTCCTTTCCAACCCCTCCAACCGCGACCTCGCCCCTCGCTCCCTAGCAGCCCACCAGGCCGGGCGCACCGACCCTCGATTCAGAAGGGAAGACAATCCAAAGAGGCAACCGCAAAACGGCCTAGGTATGCACCCCCTCTAGTATACCGCAAACCACCATGCGAAATCAAGCTCCAGCACAATTCGTGCTCCCTGAGAGAACCTCCCCGCAACCCAACCTCCCCAACGCCACCCAGCCAGAAATCGCCGGCATGCGACCCTACACCCAAACCGAACCGGCTTCGCACCCTCCACCCATAACGGTCTGATAATCACCGACCAGATCGAGCCGCCACCTGGCCAAAAAGGCCGCTGGACACGCCAGAGTCATTGTCGGCCGGCGGAGATGCCCGCAAACGCTCCACTCGATTCGTGCCCGTCCGCCCCCCCCCGCCTGGACCGCTTGCAGCTGTTGGGCCAGAATAGGCCCGCGATACGCGGGTGTGGAGGACCATGTGACCCAAGAACCGAGCCCTCGGGACTTGGAATGAGGTGCACGGCCATGTCGACCGGCAGAACACGAATCGAATCGGACAGCATGGGCCAGATGGAAGTGCCCGACTGGGCACTCTGGGGAGCCCAGACCCAGCGGGCCGTCCAGAACTTCCCGATCAGCGGGTATCGGTTCGACCGGCGGTTCATCCGGGCCATGGGACTGATCAAGTCGGCCGCCGCACACGTCAATCGCGAACTCGGCCTGCTGGACGAACGCCGAGCCGGGTGGATCACTGCGGCCACCGAAGAGGTCATCGAGGGCAAGCTCGACGACCATTTCGTGCTCGACATCTTCCAGACCGGTTCCGGAACCAGCACGAACATGAACGCCAACGAGGTCGTCAGCAACCGGGCGATCCAACTGGCCGGCGGCAAGGTCGGCTCACGCGAGCCCGTCCACCCTAACGATCACGTCAACATGGGCCAGTCGAGCAACGACGTCATCCCGACGGCCATCCATGTCGCGGCGGCGGAGGGCCTCAAGAACGACCTGCTCCCCACACTGGAAGCCTTGGCCAAACGCCTGACCGAGAAGGCCAACCGCTACTGGAACGTCATCAAGATCGGGCGAACCCACTTGCAGGACGCCACACCAATCCGGCTCGGCCAGGAAATCAGCGGCTGGGCGGCTCAGGTGAAACTGAGCCAAGAACGTATGGCGCGGGCAACCATGGCGTTAGGCGCACTACCCATCGGCGGTACGGCCGTCGGCACGGGCATCAATACCCACCCGGAGTTCGGCAAGCGAATGGCCGCCAAGCTCACCAAACTGACCGGCATCCCGTTCTCAGAAGCGGAGAACCATTTCGAGGCCCAAGCGGCCAAGGACGCCATTTGCAGCGCCAGCGGCGAGCTTCGGGCGGTGGCCGTCGCCCTGACCAAGATCGCCAACGACATCCGCTGGCTGGCCAGCGGGCCGCGGTGCGGACTGGCCGAGATCCGCATCCCCAGTACCCAACCGGGATCAAGCATCATGCCCGGCAAGGTCAACCCGGTCATGAGCGAAATGCTGATTCAGGTCTGCACCCAGGTGATCGGCAACGACCTGGCGGTTACACTCGGCGCCCGCGACAGCGTGTTTCAGCTGAACGTGATGATGCCGCTAATCGCCCGCAACCTGCTCGAGTCCATCCGCCTGCTGACCAACGCATTGAAGGTGTTCACCGAGCGATGCGTGGCCGGACTCCAAGCCAACGAGCAGCGCTGCGCGCTGATGATCGAGCAGTCGCTGGCGATGTGCACGAGCCTCGCCCCGGCCATCGGCTATGACCAGGCGGCGGCCATCGCCAAGGAAGCCTCGGCTACCGGCCAGACGGTCCGGCAGGTGGCCCTGGCCAAAGCAGTCTTGCCCCCCGAGCAGTTGAGCAAGCTGCTCGACCCGGCAACCATGACCGCACCCACGGAATCGGCCTGATGACCCACGAACCCCATTTGTGCCCCAAGCTCGACGGAACGTCCCCAAGACCACTCTGTGGCCCAGACGCCTCGCCCGTGTCCTGTCCGCCGCCCGGCCGACGTTTCGCCCGCTCCCGCGACTGGATCTGCCCACTGGTCACGCTGGCGGTGGCCGCCTTGTGGACCCTGGCGGCCAAGGGGGCGGCCGACCACGTCAACCATAGCAACCTCGCCCGCCTCATGGGCACGGTCATGTTCGGAACCAGTCTCTCACCCGACTCGGGCAACGAGACCGCCCTGCCTTTTCCCCTGCCCGGACCGAAACAGACCAGACCCGCTCCAGCCAAGCCGCTCTTCCACGAATCCCTCGCCCGTCAGAGCGGATCCGTGGAGGGCACCACTTACATCTGGCGATGGAGCATGATGGCCGTGGCCGTCCTGCTGACATTCGCCGCGATTCTCTCGCTGGCCACGAGCCAGACCAGACCGCTCCACCTCCTGGCCGCGCTCGTCATCCTCGCCAGTACCGTCGGGACTTATCTGGCTATACGCCAACTGGTCAACCCCGCCCGCGGCGGCCTCGAGGAGCAACCCCTGCTGTTCTACGTACTCGTGTTGGGTCTGCAGTCGCTCTACGGATGGGTGCTCCTGTTCCTGTTTGCACCTCGCCCCGCGCCGCGGATGCCCGCCCCTTCCCAGGGCGGCCACAGATAACTCGGAGAATCAACTGCCCGCTGACAACCCGGCATCCGGGTGAACCGTAATCCTGCAGGTGTGCGGTTCGTCGCCAGGAACGCCGCATCCCGAAACCGGTCCCCCAGGCCAGGCTGGTCACTTGATCAATCGCGCGTCGCACCAGTCGGCCTGGTCGCCGATGTCCTGTTCCTCGCCGAAATCCACCTTCAGCTCCAGCCGCTTGGCCCCCTTGATGGGAACGAGGATGTCCATCGCCTTGTCTCGGCCGGTCACCCGTCCGCTGCGGTAGACCTCCTTGCCGTCGGCCAGAACGCTGAAGATGGCGTTGCCCAGCGGCCGGGAACCGTCGTCGATCCCAATCGTGGCCGCCAACTGATCATAGCCCGTCTTCAAGTCGTAGCTGAGCACGGCCTGCGAGTGCATGCCGATGCCGCGAAGAAAGCTCCGACCGCCCATGCGAAGCTCACGGTTGGCCACCGAGCGGTTGTAGCGATACGGCCAGCGGGTGACGCCGAACGGCTCAAACGAGTACCCCGCCGGCTCCAGGTCGCTCAGGAACACCAGGCGGTCACCGCGAAAGCCAATCTCCATCAGCCGCGAAACCGGCACGACCACCGCCTTGTTGCCACCGATAATCAGCCGGATCGTCTCGACGTCACCACCCGTGATTCGCCCGCAGAGAATCGACCCGTCGTCCAAAGTACACCTGGCCGGGGCTGCAGCCCCACGACCCACGCCCGCGGCCATGACCAGACCACACGCCTTCTGGGCCGCAAACGCCACACTCCTGTCGCGCCAGCGGAACGAGCCACCCTTCACGTCAAGCGACTCCAGCGTCCCGCGCAGGGTCTGCATCTTGTTGTTGGCCCCCATAATGAAAAGCGCGTCCTGCGAGGCATCCGGTCGGTCAAGCGCCTTGCCAAAAGCCCCCACAGCCTCATCGCTCCATGAGCCCAGATAGCGAACACCGGCCAGATCACTCAGCGAGAGCTTCATCCGGTCGGCCAATGCGGCCGCCACCTCGATCCCCTCCCGACCTCCCGCCAGTAGGCGACCAGGCAACTGACTGCCGTCCTTGAGGTAGATGACAAGTTCGACCCCCTCGGCCGGCATCGTCGAAGACGGAGAACCCGCCGGAGCACTCATCGCCAATCGCGAACCGCCAGCCCCAGGCCATTTCACCGACATCACGTCATCGGCCTTCAGGGAGAACTCCTGCGTGCCCTCGGCCAGCCGCAGCGAACCATCCCCGTCAGCCCCCAACCAAGCACCGCTGACCGTCTTCCCTTCAACGGTAATCACCCGAACCACCGGCCCGGCCGCCAACGTCGCCCCGGTGGCACACGCCAGAACCAGCGATGCCCCCACCAAGAGAAATCGTCGCCGGACACTCCTCGATCTCGGTGAGGCGTATCCCCATGTACCCGTCTCACTTCTCACTTCTCGACCGTCGCCAAAAACAACGCTCAAGCTACTCTTCCTTCGCCAGTTGCCGGTAGTACTGCTCGACAAGTTGGCGGTATCGGCTCGGGAAGCTCTCCCGTAGAGATTGCAGAATACGCTGCCGCTCTTCCGGACGCATCTGGCCCCATTGCTCTCCGGGCCGAACCGTCGCCCGGCGTTGCAGCGGCCCCTTCCCCCCCTCGCCGCTCGGAAGCATCGAGTCGCTCGCCGGGGCCACCGGATTGCCCTGAGCCTTTCCACCCTGCCCACCCTTGCCCCCCTTGGCCCGCTGCGGTTGTTGCTGCTTCTCCTGCGCCTCAGCGTCCTGAATCAGCTTGTCAAGGAGCTCGACTGCCCGCTGCTGCTTGTCCCGAACCGGCTGCCCCGCGCTACCCCTCGCCAGCCGCCGGCTCGCGTACGTCATCAGGTCGGAAACGTCACCCAGACCCTCCGGCCGCCGAACACTCAATTCTTGAAGCATCTGACGAGCAGGCAAACGATACTTGTCGGGCGCACCCGGATGCTGCAGCTCAAATTGCCGCAACGATGCCAGCGCCTCCTCATAACGCAGATCGAGTACTTGGCAGTACGCGGCCAGAAAATCCACTTCCGCCTCCAGGAACGTCTTCTCCATCAGTTCGGCTTCGCGCCCAACAAGTGCGGCCAGCAACAGCTCAGCCTGGTCGGTGCGATCCTGCTCCACCAGGGCCCGGGCCAGCATCGCCGTCGCATGCAACGCGATGTAGGCATCCCGGTCCGCCATCAGCGGCCCAAGCGCCTTCTCGGCAAGCGCGTAGTCCTCCTTCTCCATCGCATCAAGAGCGGTCCTGAACGTCGGCGACACGATCGCCAGGGCTGCGGTCATAAACCCCTGCGGCTCCTTCTCCTCACGATGCGCCTTCCACCCCTCGACCACCGCCTTCCTCGCCGCCGGCTCCACATCCGGCGAGCCCTGAACATGGGCAACAAACCGATCGATCAACTCCACCGCCCCCTTGCGCGCCGCCTCAGGTGACAGAATAGGCCGTAACTCGCCAGCCGGCACCGAGGCCGCCGGGCGAGTAGCCACGACCCGAGACACCGGCTCAGAGGCGGCCGCCGACAATGCCTGCTGGCAAAGCAGCAGCGCCACAAGCGCACCGCCAAACCAAGTAGTACTACCACGCCATATCGTGATCATCTCTCGACAACCTGCTCCACTCGCCCCTTTCTCACCGCTCACTTCGCACTGCCACGTCGCGAAGCGACGTGCCTCATTGCCCCGTCGCCTTCTCGTTCATCTTCCGGGCCATCTCCGCCACCTGACGCTGCCGGTCCGCAGTCCGGCGCATCAGCCGGTCGCGATCCGCCCCCTCGCTCGCCAGCCTCTCGTGCTCCGCCGTCTGCCGGTTGACCCGCATCTGGCAGGACCGCAGCAGCTTCAGCTCCGCCGAGGCCGGCAGCAGCGGCGGGCTCGCCCCTTGACCCTGCTCACCCGACGGCGACTCACCCGAGGCAATCTGCTGGCGAAGCTGCTTCACCGAGTCGATCAGCTCCTCCAACGACGCGATGACCTCGGCCATCATCCGTTGAGTCGGCTCGTCGGTCGCCTTGTCCCTCAGCCGCCGGGCGATCTCCACCATGTCCTCGCGGAGCTGCTCGACCAGCCTGGGCACCACGATCGTCGTGCCCTCCTCCTTCAGGATTCGCAGGGCGTCGTCCGCCTCGCCCGCTAGACCCGTCTCGTCCTGGATCAGCCCTGCCAGCTTGAGCTCATCAGCATGGGCCCAGGTGACCGGGCCTTTCGCCTGCAAGGCAACCGCCCCCTCCTTGATGGTCGTCTGCTTGATCAGCATGCTCCGGAACCGCGACTCCAGACCGGCCAGCATCTGCTCCTGCTGCTCGCGGCGAAGCTGATCGAGCGATTCCTCCAGCTCGCGCTTGGCCCGCTCGAGTTGGTCAATGGCCTTCTGCTGGTCCTGACTGGCATCACCTCTGTTCTGCGCGTCCAGCTTGTCCGCCGCATCACCCATGTGCTGACGAGCTTGCTCCACACGGTCAGCCCCCGGCGCCGGCTCCTGATTCTGCCCGTTCTGGCCACTCTGGCCGTCCGAAGAAGGCGATTCTTGAAATGACTGCGCGTCGGAAGGGCCACCCTGTATACCCGGCCTCGGGTCGCCCAACAACGGCTTGCCCTTCTGTGAACCCCCTTCGTCCTTGCCATTGTTCGGAAATCGGTTCGAGGAATCCCCCTTCGACCGGTCCGTCGAGGGCTTCGTCGTCCCGTCGCCATCGCTCGGCTGAGACGAGGCCCCACCCTTCATCCGCTCGATTAGTTCCTCCGCCCTCTTCTGCAGCTGGCGCTGTGTGTCGGCCAGCCCCTTGGCCCCCTGCGCATCCTGCCGATCCTGGCCGTCCGTGGCCCCCTTGAGCCGCTTCTGCTGGTCGAGCAACTGCAGGATGCGCTCCTCGATCGCCTTCAGCCGCTCGATGGCCTTGGCCCGCTCGTCACGGCCGTCCTCCTCTTCGGTCAGGGCCTTCACCAGACCCTCCAGCCCCGCTAGCACCGCCGCCTGACGATCGGCCGCATCAGTCAGCTCCCCTTTGTCCAGCAAATCGATGCTTTCATCCATCAACCGCCGGAGCAGCAACTCCCGAGCCCGGTGCAGGGCGGCCTCCAGCCGCTTGGCCTGCTCGGGCTCCGTCGCCTTGAGCTTCTCCGCAAGCCGGTACATCCGGTCTTCGAGCTGCGTCATCCGATCACGAACAATCTCCTGCCGAGCAGCCAGAGGATCCTTGGCCGTCCCCGAATCCGCAGGCCCACTTTGGGCCCAGGCAAAACCGGGGACCGCCAGAAGAAACAGCCCAACCCACACCACGGTGATCCAGTGAGGCATCATCGCGATCCTAGCCCGCCTCCCAAAGGGGGTCAACGAATCCCCACCGGCGGCCACCACGCCTCCTCAACTCCCCACGAATACCATGGTTACGCAGGCCAGGCCCTCGGGCCAACGCTCACCAGGTGACCCTGGCCGGTCACCGAGAATACCTCGAGATACCGCCCCACCGTCTCGGCCGTGATCGCATCAACCGCGGCCAAACGCTCCTCGGCAGGTCGCGGCCGGCCAAGATAGTCGACGTCGTCGGCAATCTGGCCCAGCCGGTAGAACGGAGCCTCCGATTCCGTGGCCAGCGACGTGCGCCGCAGATTCTTGACCCGCTGCAGCTCCTTGGGCTCCGGACCGCAGTCGGCCAGGCTTCGGGCCTCCCGGCGCATGGCGTCAAGTACCTGCTCACAGTTCTCCGGCTCGCACAGGGCATACAACAGCATGACCCCAAAGTCGCCGTACTCCTCACGAAACGCGCCCGCTCGGGTGCTCAGACCCTTCTGCACAATGTTCCAGTAGAACCGCGAGTTGCTGCCGCCCAGAATCGCCGCCACCGCCTCCGCCGTCTCGTCCAGGGGATCGGCCGCCGACGGCGCGGAAAATGCCAACAGCACCGCCTGCTGATGAAAACGCTCCAGCGGACGAACGGCCACACCCCTGGTCACGCTCGGCGGCCGGCGGGTGTCGGCCACCCCGTCGGCTTCCCAACCGCCGCAGATCCGCTCGGCCGCCGCAATCGCCGCCCCCGGCTCGATATCCCCGGCAACGATCAGAACCAGGTTGCTGGCCGCGTACCGCCGTCGATGGTAGGCCACCATCTGGTCCCGGGTCATGGCCCGAATGGTCCGCTCGTAACCCAACACCGGCCAGGCCAGCGGACTGCCCGGACAAACGCGCTCGTAGAGAAAATCGTAGGCGTTGCTGGTCAGATCATCGTTCGACATGGCAATCTCTTCCAGCACCACGTTCTTCTCCATGTCGAACTCGCCCGGCGGAAACGTCGGACGCATGATGTCGGCCAGTAGCCCAAGCTGTCGTTCGAAATCCTCGGACCGAACCCAACCATAGTAGAACGTGCGGTCCTTGCTGGTGAAAGCGTTGTACTGGGCCCCCATCTCGTCAAACTCGATGTTGACCTGCTCCCAACTCCGCTTCGCCGTCCCTTTGAAGCACATGTGCTCGAGAAAGTGGGAAACCCCGGCCATCTCCGGCGGATCGTCCCGAGCCCCGGTGCGAACCAGAAATCCGCAGGCCACCGAGGGCACGTGAGGCATGACCTCGATCACGAGCCGCAGGCCGTTCTCCAAACGATGCTGGATGAAGCGAGGGACAGACATAGGCACACGTCACAAAGTCAACACGCACAACAGGAAGCCAGAAGCCAAAGTCAAGAAACGAATGCACCAAGACACCGGGACGCACCAAACACAGCGGTGCGGCGCCGCACGCTTCACGCTTACGCCGGGCCGCCCGCCCAAAGCCGCCACGTCCCCGATCCTCCATGCCCCCCACGCGGCGTCCCTTCTCGCCCATCAGTATAAGGCAATCCAACGCAGTTGGCGCGGGCCAGGGGGCAACGCACCCCTCCCGGCAAACCCGCGGAACAACCTCCGAGAAACGAAGGACCTCCTCCCGGCAGAAAACCCCCATCCCGCCCGGGAATATCGCCCCAGATCACCTCCCGCCGATCCGGCCACCGTGAGCGCCCCACCACCCACGCCAGTCGCGGTTTTTACCCGAATGCCCCGCTTCACCACAGCCAACATATCGTAGAGTCAATACCCACGGGACCAGATGGCTTTTAGGTTATGGGAGGGTCACATGGCGGCAACCGAATCAACCAACCTTCATCAGTTCATCGCCTACTTCGAGGAACCTGAACCGGGCGTTCCGGACGGCCACACGGGCTGGTACCACAGCAACGGCAAACAGCCGCTGCAGTCCGCCAGCGACGTGTTCACCTGGACCGAGGGCAGCGCCACCCTGGTGAAGCCGGACATTGCCGGTCCGTTCACCGCTAAATCGCTGGCGGTCGCGGATCTGCAAGCATCCCTCAGCCAGAACAGCTAACCTCGTTAAGCTTCGTTCGTGTCCGTCTATCAGGTCGCACGGCTTCCCGTGGCCCGCGCATGCGTGGTCCACGGGCGGTCGTGCTTCATTGCGGTCGACCACACCCATACCTAGAATACGCGGATGAGTCGATCACCCGTCGCCATCATCCGAACCACGCCGGCCACCATCCTGGCCGATTACCACCGTCTGATGAACCTGGCCGGTTATCGGAACGTCATCGACCCCCACGCCGACACCGCCCTGAAAGTCAATATCTCCTGGCATTTCTTCTACCCCGGTTCCAGCACCACACCCTGGCAGCTCGAGGGCGTCATCCGGACCATGAAACGAGATGGCTACGACCCAAACTTGATCCACGCTTGCCATAACCGCACCGTCGTCATCGACGCCCATCTCGGCGAGCGAGAGAACAAGCAGATCTGCCCCGTCCAGGCCCACGGGCTGCGCAACGTGCATCTCTACGAAGGCGAAGAGTGGATTAACATCCGCGACGCAGTGGGCGATCTGACCAGCCAATTCCTCTGCCTGAACCAGGTCTACCCCAACGGCTTCTCGATCCCCAAACGCTTCATCGGCGAGAACATCATCCACCTGCCAACCATCAAGACCCACGTGTTCACCACCACCACGGGAGCAATGAAGAACGCTTTCGGCGGCCTGCTCAACGAACGCCGACACTGGACCCACCCCGTGATCCACGAGACCCTGGTCGACCTGCTCATGATCCAGAAGAGAATTCACCGCGGACTCTTCGCGGTCATGGACGGCACCTTCGCCGGCGACGGGCCCGGCCCACGGTGCATGATACCCCACCTCAAGAACATACTCCTTGCGTCCGCTGACCAGGTCGCCATCGACGCCATCGCCGCCAGGCTCATGGGCTTCGACCCGCTCAAGGACTGCAGGTTCATCCGCCTGGCGCATGACCTGGGCTTGGGCTGCGGCGATGTACGCGACATCGAGATCGTCGGAGATGTCGACGCCGCTGAAGAAAACTGGCATTTCGACGGCCCCTTCAAACAGATGACCTTCGCCAGCCGCATGCAGCATCGGATCTACTGGGGCAGACTCAAGACCGCCCTGGAGTGGTCGCTCAAAACCTGGCTCGCTCCCTGGGCCTACGTCGCCAGCGTGATCTATCACGACATGTACTGGTACCCGCGCAACGGCAGCATCCGAATGCACCAGATCCTGCACAGCGATTGGGGACGCCTCTTCCACAACTGGGAACATCTCACTCCCGACCAGAACGGCTGGCCGGACGTGGGCAGCGAACCGGCCCGCCTGAAACCCGGAACCGCCCGGCTCCTGAGCAAGGCCGTGCGCGTGCTCGGCACCTGCGTCGTCGAGGCCCCCGAAGCCGCTCGCCTTCGCCGAAGAAAGACCGTCCGCCCCGCCGGAACCCCAGCCCACGGTTAGGACACCTCCACACTCCCGCCCAGTCCATTGAGCAAGCAGCCCACCAAGCCTACAATCCTCGGTATGGACACATCCGTCATGGCTTGAGGACCGAACCGTGCGCTTGCTGGTAGTCGAAGACAACCCCAAAATGGCAGACTTCATCCGTCAGGGCTTCGCCGAACAAGGCTACGCCGTGGACGTCGCCCCCACCGCCCACGACGGCGAAGCCTGCGCCGCCAGCGGTAACTACGATTGCGTCGTGCTCGACGTCATGCTGCCCGACCAGGACGGCTTGACCGTCTGCCGCCACCTCCGGCGACGCGGCGTTCGAACACCCATCCTCATGCTCACCGCCCTCGGCTCAACCTCCGACAAGGTCGCCGGATTGGAGGCCGGCGCCGACGACTACCTCGCCAAGCCCTTCGAGTTCGTGGAACTGATCGCCCGGGTGCGGGCCCTGCTCCGCCGCGGACAGGCCCAGGAGGCCACCACCCTCAAGTTCGAGGACCTCGAGATGGACCTCCTCGCTCGCCAGGTCACCCGGGCCGGCCACAAAATCAAACTCACAACCAAGGAGTTCGCGATGCTCGAAACATTCATCCGGAATGCCAACCGGGTGCTCAGCCGAACCGAAATCAGCGAACGCGTCTGGGACATGAACTTCGACCCCGAGAGTAACGTCATCGACGTCTATGTCAGCAACTTGCGCCGAAAAGTCGACAAGGGCTTCAGCCGGCCGTTGATTCACACCGTCATCGGCACCGGCTACTGCATGCGCTCCCCAACCTCCTCATGAATCAACGAGACATCATGAACCGCCCTCTCTTTACCCTTCGCCTCAAACTCACCCTCCTCTACCTGGCCGTGTTCGGCGTGCTCCTGGGCGGCCTGTCAATCATCCTGGTCACCATGCGCGAACAGTACATCACCGAGGACTTCGACCAGCGACTCATAGGCCGAGCCATGAGCATGCTGTATGCGATCAACCTGGCCGAGACCCGGACACCCGCCACCTTCCCCGCGGTGGACGGCGCGGGCGGACGCATCCCCTTCCGCTTTCCAGGTTACTTCTTCCAGCTCCGCTCGGCAGACGGCACAACCATCGAACGGTCGGAGAATATGGGCCAACGGACTCTGCCGTGGACCACCACAGCCCAGGCATCGCGAACCGCCGGCGCGGCCCAGCTCGAAACCGTCCACCGCGACCTCGCCGAGGCACTGACCGGAGACGGCGGCGAACTGCGCCTGCTAACCCTCTACCACGCCCCGACGAATCGCCCACCCTTCTTCCTCCAAATCGCGGTCAGCACCGCACCCATCAGACAGTCCATCGCCCAGCTCCGAAGCCTCTTCCTGGGCGCTATCCCCACCGGACTCCTCATCGCCGGCGCGGCCTCCTGGCTGCTGGCCCGACGAGCTCTGGCCCCCATCGGCCAGATCGCCCGCGAAGCCCGCGAACTGACCGCCGCCCATCTCGATCGCCGCCTGGCCCTGCCCCCGGGACGAGATGAAGTCGCCGAAATGATCGCCACCATCAATCAAATGCTCGACCGGCTGGAAGCCGCCTTCCGGGCCCAGGAACGATTCGTGGCCGACGCGGCCCACGAGCTCAAAACACCCGCCGCCGTCCTTCTCGGCCAGGCCCAGGTCCTGGCCAGTCAGCCACGCTCGCTCCACGAATACCAGAACTTCCTCACCAGCGTCCAAGAGGAAATGCGGCGGGTCAATCAGATGGTAATCAGCCTTCTCACCCTCGCCCGGGCCGACGCCGGACTGCCCATGGAGATCGTCTCGCCAGTGCCCGTCCACGACGTCGTCACCGACGTGGTCCAGCGAAGCCAGCCCAACGCCGATCAGCGCGGCATACGCCTCGTCCCAAACCTGGCGATGCCCGGCGCGGACGATCAGGAACCGACCGTCTGCGGCGACTCCGAACTGCTCCGCTCGATGATCCTCAATCTGGTGCAGAACGCGGTTCGCCATTCGCCTCCAGGAGAGATCGTCGAAATCGCTGTGTCCCGCCGTGGATCGGAGGTCCACGTCTGCGTGGGCGATCGGGGCCCCGGGATCCCCGCCAAACACCTCGACCAGATCTTCGGCCGCTTCTTCCGAGTCCCCGGCAGCGACACAGGCGGCACCGGCCTGGGTCTGGCTATCGCCCGGGCCGTAGCCCGTATGCATGGGGGTGACATCGAGGTCCGCAACCGGCCGGTGCGTGGATGTGAGTTCACCGCCCGCCTCCCCGTCGGCAAGGCCCGGCCCGAACCCAACAGCCCATGACCAGCCCGGCCACCGTACCCACAAGCCCCTCCCGGCGTTATGATCGCCAGCAGGTCTTCGAGGCCGATGCCTATGCCTTCTCTGCTTGCCGTCGACCTGGGAATCAAGACCGGCCTCGCCCTCTACGACGGTCAGGGTCGGCTGATCTGGTACCGCAGCCGCAACTTCGGCACGGCCGACCGGCTGCGAAGAGCCATACATGCCCTGCTCAACGAGCTGCCCGACCTGCAATACCTGGTCCTCGAAGGCGGCGGAACCTTGTACAACCTCTGGAATCGCGAAGCCCGGCGACGCGGACTCAACATCCGACAGGTCAGCGCGGAGCAGTGGCGCGCCCGTCTGCTAAAACCCAGCAGACAGCGCAGCGGCACTCAGGCCAAGCGATCCGCCAACGATCTGGCCCGCCAAGTCATCGAGTGGTCCGGTACGCCCAAACCGACATCCCTCCGCCATGACGCCGCTGAAGCGGTGCTGATCGGCCTGTGGGCGGTCCAGGAAATCGGCTGGTCGACGGACTTGAAGTGGCTCCCGGGAAACAACCGTCGTACCACGTCCCCGTGAAGCCGTGCGAGTTGCCTAAAACGCTGCGGACCCAAAGGAAACTCAACCATGGTCACCCCCATCTCGGCTACCACGACAGCAACTATCCTCGTGGCATTCGCGACCACCGGCGCCGCCGGCCCTCTCATCCTCGAAAACCAGAAGCTCGCCCTGCGGTTCGATTCGTCAACCGGTGCGTGGATCGGCTGGGTCGACAAACAGTCCGGCCAAGAGTTGGTCGTCGCTCCCGCCGCCAGCGCGCCGGAAGGACTGGTCACCCCCCAACTCGACGCCAACGCCCTCGATGCCGCAGTCAAGGCCGGCCACGCCATCTCGCTGGAAGGCACTTGGCGGTTCGCACCCGAGCCGGAGAAGACCGACGCCGACATAACCGCCGCTCCCGAGTTCAACGACCAGGCGTGGGAAACCACACCCGTACCCAGCCGCGATGACACCGGCGACCGGCGGCTCAGGGACCGCGTGGGCACCTTCTGGTACCGAACCACAGTCACACCACCGGCGACATGGCAAAACCACGACCTGGCCCTGGTCATCGGAGCCGTGGATGACTTCGATACCACCTACTTCAACGGAATGCAGATCGGAGCCGTCGGCCAGGAGACACCCCACCACTGGGAAACACCCCGGCACTACACCGTGCCGGCCAGCCTCGTCCAGCCTGGACACCCAAACACGGTGGCCATTCGCGTCCACAACGGGGCCTTCTCCGGAGGAATCACGGGACCGGTACGCCTCGGGCCGGCGGCGGATATGCCCACACCCGCAGCGGCCTCGGTGATCGACCATCAGGCGTCCGACAACCCCCCCACACTGACCCTGACTATGCGCCTCGACCCCTTCCGGGTGCAGACTACCTACACCCTCGAACCAGGCCCCTGGGCCATCTCCCGCCGCTTCAAGATCCAGAACACATCGGCCAACCCCCAAGTCGTGCGCGCCATCGCCTGCCATCTCCCATCCCTGTGCCCCGGGCCGAGAACCGCCGCCATCGTTCCCGACTCGCTTCCCGTCGGCGATCAGCCGATCCAGACCTTGGACACCGGCCAGGTCATCCGCCCATCCTCCCAGGACGGCCTGGTCTACCTGTGGAGCCCCGCGGCCGCCCATGGATGGGGAACATGGTTCTGTTCCGAGAACGAGTATGCTCCCGCCACCATCGCGCCCGCCGGGAACGGCGCACGCGTCAGCCACTCGCCGGGCACACTCGCCCGATTGGCACCAAAAGAACAACTCCAGCTCGGCACTCAGTACGCCTGGCTGACCCACGGCTCACGCGACGACGTCCTTCACTCTGTGCAGGCCATCTTCCGCATCGTCCATCTTCAAGCCCCCAACCACGGTATCGAACAACTCCGCGAACGCATCCTCTACTGCGGCCACCCCGGCGGAATGCCCGAGCAAGGCTACCGCGGCTTCGGAGGATTCAAGGCCCTCCAGGCCTACGTCCCTACCCTGCAGAAAATGGGCGTCGATCTCCTCTGGCTCCTGCCCATCTTCGAGCACGGCGATGGCCAGAAATGGAATCTCTACTCGCCCTTCGATCACTTCCAGATCAGTCCACTCTACGGCACGCCGCAAGAGTTGAAACAACTCTCCGCAACCGCCCGATCCGCAGGCATCGATCTGATGTTCGACCTCGTTCCGCATGGACCACCCGATCACACCCCTCTGGCCAAGACCCATCCCGAGTGGGTCTGCCTCGACGAGGCCGGCAAACCCACCTACGTCTGGGGCCAACTGGCCTTCGACAACGCCAACCCCGCCTGGCAAGAGTACATGCGAAAGGCCGCCGAGCACCACGCCCGCGAGTTCGGCGCGGTCGGCGCCCGCGTCGATGTGGCCGCCGGCAGCCCGCCCAACTGGGATCCCAAAACCGGCTACCGACCCAGCCACTCCACACTCGGCGGCGGCCTCGGTATGGACCGGGCCATCCGCGAAGGCTTCCTCCGTGTGCATGGCAAAGCCCTCCTCCTGCCGGAGGAGTACACCGGGGCCCGGATCTTCTACCGCGATGCCGACCTGACTTACGATGCCCAGCTCTTCTTCCTGTTCGTCGACCTCCATGCCCGTAAGGCCCCGCCCCGCGAGTGGGTCGCGAGCCTCCGCAACTTCCTCCACGACCAAGCCCTCACCCTCCCGCCCGGCGCTGTCAAGATGCGCTGGACGGCTAACCACGACACCGTCTCCTGGACTTTCCAGAAAAAGCGCACCCGCGAAGTCTACGGCCTCGAAAGAGCCCGAAGCCTGCTCGCCTTGTGCTGCCTCATCGACGGCGTACCCATGATCTACCAGGGCGAGGAAAACCCGACACTCTACGGCGGCAAGGGCGAGTCAATCGTCGACTATCTCGGCAAGCTCATCGCCTGCCGCAAACGACTGCCGGCCATCTCGCGAGGCCCGGCCGACTACCACGCCGTCCACGCCGGCGACACCGTCTTCGCCTGCCTCCGCGGACAAGGCGGCGACTGCGCGATCATCCTCGTCAGCCTGGATCCCGCCCCAACGACCAGTACCCTGACCCTGCCCCCGGCTTTGGCGGCAACGACAGCATGGCAGGATGAACTGACCGGAGAGACAATACCGGCCACGAGCGTGCGCATGGCCGGCCATCAGGTTCGCGTGCTGACGCCCAGACGCTGATCCTTCAGCGCGATCCGCACGCGCATCCGCCCAGGCCGGCAGACGTCTCCTGTCGGAGAAGACCGTGACAACCATGGGACCTTCCAAGTCCGTGCAGAACAGGCGACTCGCCCGAATCCGACTGCGCAACAGTCGTATCCTGCGGGAACGCCGGTTCGCCACCCCCCACGCCGACCTCGGCGCCGCCTACTCGTCAGCGGCCACCACCTTCCGACTGTTCGCCCCCACCGCTCGACAGGTGAGACTCGTCCTCGCCCATACACCCCAAACCGGTCAGGAACTCGTCGAGCACCACATGGCCGCCGATCACCACGGCCTGTGGGAAACCCGAATCACGGGCGATCTCGCCGGCCGATACTACGCCTACAAGCTCAGCGGCCCCGGTCTCGATCCCCGTCGCGAGGTGACGGACCTCTACGCAGTCTGCGCTCAGACCGGCCAGACCCGGGCGATGATCATCGATCTGGTCAAGACCGATCCACCCGGCTTTCGCGACCATCTCTACCACCGCCCATCACCACCCACCAACGTGGTGATCTGGGAAGTACATGTCCGCGACTTCAGCATCGCAGCCAGCTCCGGAGCGGCACATCCTGGCCAGTACCTCGCCTTCACCGAACTCGGTACACACCTCCCCGGTCATCCGGAAGTCAGCACCGGAATCGACCATCTCCGCGAACTGGGCGTTACCCACGTGCAGCTGCTTCCCGTCCAGGCGTTCGATAAACGCAACATCGAAGATGCCAACACCTATAACTGGGGCTACATGCCCGTACACTTCAACTCTCCCGACGCTTGGTTCGCAAGCTCGTCAGACGGGCCTGAATGCATCACCGAGCTCAAGGCGGCCATCCATGCCCTGCATCAGGTGGGCATCGGCGTCATCCTCGACGTGGTCTACAACCACACCTCCCCGCTGGCGGCTTTCGAAGCCCACGTGCCCGGCTACTACTACCGCCTCGATGGCCGCGGCCGGTTCGGCAACGGCTCCGGCTGCGGCAACGAGTTCCAAACCGAGAGCCCCATGGCCCGCAAGTTCATCCTCGACTCGCTCAAGTTCTGGGTGCGGGAGTACCAGGTGGACGGATTTCGCTTCGACATGATGGGCCTCATCGACTTCGTGACCATGCAAACAATCCGAGACGAGCTGTGGAAGATCGATCCGGGCATCCTGATTCACGGCGAGCCCTGGACCGCCGCCCGCACCCGATTACGCAACCGATCCGACAAGACCCGCATCCCCGGAACCGGCATCGCCGCGTTCAACGACGAATTTCGAGATGCAATCAAGGGCGACCGGGAGGGAATCGTGCCCGGCTTCATCCAGACCGGCGTCTACGCCGCGCGAATACGACGCGGCCTGGCCGGTGTCGCCGAGCAATGGCCCGCAAGCCCCCTCGACACACTCAATTACTTCGAATGCCACGACAACCTCACCGCCTGGGACAAGCTCCTGGTCAGCACGCCGGGCGCGTCCGTTGCCACCCGTGAACGAATGATGCGCTTCGCGACCCTGATCCTGCTCTGTTCGCAGGGCCGCATCCTCCTCCACGCTGGTCAGGAGTTCTGCCGGACCAAGCAGGGATGCACCAACAGCTACAACCAGCCCGACAGCATCAATCAGCTCGATTGGACGGCCAAACTTCACCATCACGCCGTATCCGGCTATCTCAAGGGACTCATCGCCCTCCGCAAAAACCATCCCGCCTTGAGACTGGCCGACGCCGCCGAAGCCCGCAAGCGGGTCTCGTTCCCAGAGAGCCCTTCTGTTCGATCGGTCGTCTGCCGGATCGACGGCCGCGAACTGCCCGGCGAGCTCGCAAACCTCATCCTCGTCCTTCTCAACGGCGCCAGAATGGACACCACCTTTAAGCTCCCCACCGGCCCGTGGTCCGTGTTCGCCGATGAAAATCAGGCCGGCATGTGGCCACTGAAGCAGATCACCGACAGGATCCTGCTTCCTGGCCACTCTGGAGCACTACTCATCCAGTCAGGGCCCGCACTCTGATTCGTGCCCGGCCCACCACGCGTCACAGGAAATGACCGCCCTGTCCTTCTTCTCGATCGCTACGACACCTTGCCGCTTGGCCGGAATCTCCCCCAGGAACAGCTCCCGAATCAGACACTTCTCACAGATCGGCTCCAGTTGTCCGGGACCCTTCATGCGATACACTTCCATCACCGCACCGATCAGCTGGCCGCTCCAATCGCCAGCAGATGGCGTGACTGCCGAGCCGTTGCCTCAAGCACGAGCCCTGCAACGCAACGTCACGGTGTCCGCTGCACGTCGCGATCGCTTGCCATCGGCTCGCCCCGGTCCGTACCCCGTTCGGCTCCCTCGACGGCCGTCTTGTATCGCACGCCTTCCGGGACTGGGACGGGAACTTGGACGGTCGTGCCGTGGTCGCCCGCCGTCCGGGTGAACGAGTCAACCGCGACAAAGGCCGTGTAGGCGGACATCAGACCGTATTCCAGGGCCAGGGATCTGACCTGGTCGATCCGCGTCCTCGCAGGTTCGCTCGTCGCCCAGTCGGAGAGGTCGGCGATCTTCATCCGGGCCCAGACCGCGGGCAGGGCCGGGTGGCGGGCGGAGGCCTCACCAAGGTGCGTAGGGACAACCATGTCACGGCGCTCGCCGCCAACCTGGCCGGTGATCCGTACGTTCGGGCCGCCCGCACCGGTGAACCGCCCCGTCACCACGACCGGTCGGCCCACGAGAAGATCGGGAACCCGCTCCGGATAGACGTCGGTCACCCGCAGCCCCCCCCAGTCGATCTGCAGATCGGTCATCGCGGGATGACTGATCCGCTCGAAGAAAGCATCCATCACCCGGCTGGCCGAGTCCTTGAGGCTCAGGTAGGCCACCGCTCCGCGGCCCACCTTGGCCATGCCTTCCATGAAGTAGCGGTTGGGCCCTTCGCCCACACCAAAGCTGAAAATGCGGGACGCGCCCAGCCGCTGGTGGGTCTCGGCAATGATCTCGGGCTCGTTGCCAATGAAGCCGTCGGTCATGAGACAGACGAAACGGAGACGACTCGGATCGTGGGGAAAGTCGAGGGCCGCCTTGACGCCCTCGATGACCATCGTACCCCCTTCACTTTCCAAGCTTCGCAGATACCTCAATCCGCGAGCAACGTTGGCGGGCGTGGCTTCAAGCGGCTTCGGGCCGAGGGCGGAGGCATTGTTCGAGAAGCGGATGATCTGGAAGCTGTCACCCGCCTCCATGCGGTGCAGAGCCCGCTCGATCGCGTTCTTGACCTGGGCGATGGGCTGACCGTCCATGCTGCCGGAGCAGTCCAGCAAGAAGATCATCTCCACCGGCTTCCGTTTGAGTGCCGCGAGCCCCTCGGGCGGATAAACCATTAGCGCGAAGAATCCACCGCGCTGATCCTGGTGGGTCAGCATGGCGGATTTGACCGCGCCGCCCGCCACCCGGTAGCGGAGAACGAAGTCCTTGTTGGGAATCGCGTCGAAGTTGCTCAGCGCCACGGTCGCCTTCTCGGGGGCGCCCTTGCGAACGGCAACGACGTGACTGAGGCACTCGATCTGCTCAATGGCGACTCCGGCCTCGATCTCGACGGAGAGGGCGATGTCGTGCCCGCTGCGTTCGCCGGGCTTGAGGTACGTCACCTCGGTGTGCTGGCCCGAACGGCCCGGCTGATCTCGCGGAGCAGAGCCCACACCGTCCGTGTTGCCGGGCGGATTGAACCGCGGACCGACGACCATCGGGAAAACAAACTCGTAGCACCCATCGAGATAGGTCAGGGTGTTGAAGTAACGGATGTTGATGTCGATGGCTTTGCCTGCCTCGATATTGGCTACCTTCTGAGTGAAAACGTTGGGCCGCTCCTGGGTGAGCAGCGATGCGACGTAGCCCTGGTCGCGGGCCTCCCGGTAGATCTCCTCAGCTTCCTTGCGGTCACGAATGATGCCGCGGATCTTGCGCTGACCAACCGTCATGACAAACTCTTTGACCGCGGCGTTGTGCGGGAGCGGGAAAACGTAGACGGCTTCGATCTTGCCCTCGTAAGGGTTGTGATACTCCTGCCGCACGTCTACCATGGCGATGTAGCCGCTGATGGCCGCCTTGACGTCGGTGTGCTTCAGCGGCAGGGGGATCTCCTTGTCACCCGGCATCTTCGCCATGAGCGCCCCTGTACCGGGTTGGCCCTCGGTCGGCTGAAAGTCGGGCTCCTCCGGCCGCTGAATGACCCACAGCTCCTCCTCGGGAGAGGGCAGCGAGCCCGGCGGGGCTTCAGGCATCCCCGCACCCCCCTTGGCCGAGTGACTCCTTGGCGATCCCTTGGGAACCTGAACTGGCAATCCCACAGCAGCCCCAAACTGCGGCCCTTCCGAACACCCCCCGCCGCTCAACACCAGACTGACCGGGCCACACGCCAGGAAGAAGAACAGCCATTCGATCCTTCGGGTCCCTTTCATCCACATGCTCCTCGTACCGTGATTGAACCCACCTTCTCGGTGTTCCGACAGCTCGACATCTCAATCCAACGACCACCCTCCGGCCGGGCCGGTACTCGTCGAGCCCGGTTTCCGCTCCTCCACGCCCACCAAGGGCGTCAGAGACTTGCCTTCAGGATCGCCAGCGGTCTGCAGCCTGACCTCGTATCCCGGCCGGCCGTCACCACTGACCTGAACGTGAATCGTAGCCATCCTCGTCCGCCCGGTGGGCAGATCCTGCCCAGTGCTGAAAGCGGCCAGAATCACCCGATGGTTCATCATGGCCGCGGGATCGTAATACGGCGGCTCGCTGAACGCCGCATGCTCACCACCCTCGATGCCGACAATCTTCACCACCCCCGACTCGGCCATCAGCTCTACCTGGTAGGCCGCTAACCGCCGACCCCGTGAATCGATGTACACATCAACCGCCTCAAAGCGGAACACCGGTTGTGTTCTTGTGTCAGCCATGGCCTGAGCATCAGTCGTCATCATTGGGTTCGTTTGGCCAAATAGCACCTGCCGCCATCCCCCGGGCACGCCATGGCGAACCGCGCCACCGCTGACCGCTGACCCCTGAGCGCTGATCGCTCCTGACCCCTGACCGCTGATCGCTCCCATTGGCTTCGTTTCGCCAGGAAAAGTGAGGCCCAGTATCGCCAACGTCAGTATCACCAAGTCCATGTTACTCATGACTTTGTCACCCGGTATGCGTGGTCAGTTGGTCAGACGAACCGCCCGGTACGCGACCAGATCCACATCCCGGCGGTCGAGGACACCGTCACGGTTCATGTCCCAGGCCGCCTGCCCCAGAACACCCCTGTCGATGCCCTTGGCCAACGTGAGAGCATCCAGAATGTCCACCCGCCCGTCACCATTGACGTCCTCCCGATCAGCCTGGGCAACCGTCACCGGAGGTCCCGACGGAGACGCGGTCTCCCGCCCCGGACGCCCGATCAGCCCCCCGATCCACACGATACCGGCCACACAGGCCGCCGCCGTCCCGATCGACACCGCCCGAACCACCAACCGCCTCCGCCGTTGCCTCGCCATCACCCGCCGGGCCGCGACCAGCACATCCTCATCCACCAGCGGCGGCACGCTCGGCGCCGCCCCAAACAAGGCACGCAGATCGTTTGCCAGCTCCTGCGGAGCTTCGGGGCCCCCGGGATCGAAGCTGGGACCATTCCGGTCGGCCATGTCATTGTCTCCTATCCTGAAGGGCGCCGAGGTGCCGAAAGGTTCAACCAACCCGCACCCCACGCCAGGTCTCTTACCGCACGAGCACATCCATGAACCACGACCATGCGTCAGGCACCGAAGTACCTCCGAGTCCGCGGATCCGCCCGCAAGGCGGCCAGGGCATGATGAAGCCGCGACTTCACCGTCCCCGTCGGCACGGCCAGGGCCTCGCCGATCTCGTGCAACTCCATGTCGTCCACGAAACGCATAAGTACCGTCTCCCGCTGGGCTTCCGGCAGACCGGCCAGCACCTCGAGCAGGTCGGCACGAGCCATCGGGCCACCCTCGGAAGCGACGGCCGCCGCCGAGGACATCGCCGCCTCATCAGAGGCAAACCGACCTCGCTTACGCCGAGCAGCCTGAGCGAGATGCTTCACGACCGGGTACAGAAACGTGGTCATGCGGGCGGACAGCCGCAAACCGGGCAACTTGCCCAGGAGGTAAATGAATGTCTCCTGAAGGACATCCAACGCGTCGTCAGGATGCCCCGTCCAGCGGAGCGCCAGCCGGGTCACCCAATCACGATACCGGTAGTAAAGAGCCTCGAAGGCCGCCGAGTCGCCCCCCCGGGCCGCAGCCAATAGGTCCTCGTCGCTCCGCGGGTCTGACTCGGAATATGGCCGCAAGATCGATTCGCTCCAACGCCGCACGCCCCGCCCAACGACACCCACACCCCCTGTTCCGTATGAGGCTGCAATACGCATACCCCGGATCGCGGCCCCCTTCCAGTGGCTAGAGCAAAGGAGAACTGCCGTGCTATTCAACCGGGTCCCACGACAGACGGGCACTCCAAGCTTCACGCCCAGCACCCGAGACGGTAAGCTGGGCAACGCAGAGGCAGGATTCACGTGACTCCTGCAAAGAGCCGATTGCCCCAAGCTGGCTACTGAATACTGACCGCTGACTGCTGATCGCTGCTTACCATGCCCCGATTCGACGCTGCCGACGAGTACTTCAACCGCTCGTACGAGACCGTGACCGGCACACCCTATGAGCAGATTCCGGTCGTCTACGGCGTGTTCAGCCGCGAGCCAGGAATGATCACCGGCATGCAGGATGTGCTGGAGCTGGTCAACAACCACTGCCCCGGGCCGGTCACCGTCCGAGCCCTGTCCGATGGCGATCGGTTCGAGCCAATGCAGATGGTGATGACCCTCGAGGGCCCCTTCGGGCAATTGGTGACGCTGGAAACAACCTATCTCGGCATCCTGTCCCTCTCCGCCGCGACCACCAACATGGCGGCCATCGTCGAGGCAGCCAATCCGGCCCAGGTCATCGATATGGCCGCCCGGCACTACCCGCCCGAACTGCTCGTGGCGATCGCCGAGGCGGCCGCGGTCGGCGGAGCGGCCGGAACCACCACACCGCTCGGCCATGCGGCCGTCATCACCCGTTACGGCATCAGCGACGACCGCATCCAGATCGGTTCACGCGATTCCACATCCTTCAGACTCCATGCAACCATCCCCCACGCCCTCAACGCCGTCTACGGCGGCAGCAGCATCGAAAGTGCGGCCGCATACAACAACCGCTGCCCGGCCACACCCCTGACCGTACTCCTGGACTACGAAGGACGCGAGCGCGACACCTGCTCGGAGGCAGTCAAACGGTTCGGATCCAGCTTGTACGGCGTGCGGCTGGACACCCCCGCCAATCGCGTCCACCAGGGCGGACACGAGAAGGCCGACCGGGCTCTGGAAATGCGCATCCTCTCGCAAGTCCCCGCCGCCAACCGCAAGGCAGCCATGGCCGCCCTCGCCCGGCACGGCTTCGGCCCAGGAGTCACCATCGAGGCCGCCTACGCCATCCGCGATCTGCTCGACAAGCTCGGCTCGCGCCACACCCGGCTCGTGCTCAGCGGTGGCTTCGATCTGGATAAGGTCCGGACGTTCCGCCTCTGCAACGCCCCGGCGGACTACATCGCCACCGGTTCGTGGGTTCGTTTCGGCATCTTCACCAGCGACATCCTCCGCGTTTTTGAGAACGACCAGTGGATCCCGCGCTGCAAGACCGGGCGCCGCAGCGAACTGATCGAGCCGGATGGACTCCCCATCGTGCTCCAGAAGAACCCCCCGGCGGCCTCGCCCTCCGAGACCGACGAGCCTAAAGTACCTTGAGTGCTCGGCTTAGCGCCCCCTTCACCAGGGGCCTCTCCGGGCAGCAGGCCGGGCCGGCAGGAATTGTGAATCGGCTTTACGCCCGGCTCACCGGCGTTGAACAAATTCGACTTGGTTTCCACCGGTCGAAGCGAGATAATGGGCCACGCCCAGGGGGTGTCGGAGGCGCCCCCGTTCTTCCCGAGAGTGTCCTGAATCGAGAGACGCGGCAGCAGCAGTGCTCTCCAGAGTACCATGCCCATCTCTAACTTCTGAAAGGAGGCCATCACGATGTCCCATCGTCCCCCCCGTATCGTCGCCCTCGCCTGTGCCACCCTGGCCGTGACCGCCGGCACCGGCCTGGCTGGGACAATCGCCGACGCCAAGACACACGCCGCGGGTGAGACGGTGACGATCGACAGCGCGGTCATCACCTCCACCACCGACCTGATCAACAGCTCCTCAAGCGATTCAATGTACATCCAGGATGAAACCGGCGGCCTCACCATCTACGGCTCACCAACGGCTATCGGGGCCATCCTCGCCATCGCCGGGGAAGGCGACGCCATCAGCATCACCGGCAAAGTCGTCATCTACAACGGGCTGTTCGAACTGGGCACCCCCTTCACCGATGTGGTCAAGCTCGGACATCCCGGCGTCCCGGCACCGACCGAAGTCGCCGTCGCAGACTTCCAGGACAATAGCCCCACCGCCGAAGCAATGGAGAGCAAACTGGTCAAGCTCGGGAACGTCGTCTTCAACCAGACCGGCAACTTTGCCTACAACGTCAACTACACGGTCAAGGACGCCAACAACCCCGCTCCAACACCCGCGGCCACGACCCGCGTGTCCACGTCACTGCTCAACCTCGTGGGCGAGCCCATCCCGACCGTCGCAGTCGACCTGGTCGGCATCTTCAGCCAGTATAGCTTCAGCAACCCCGCCGCCGGCTACCAGCTCCTGCTACGCAGCAAGTCCGACGTGATCCCGGTCAACGGCAACTTCCCGCCTAACGTCCTCGCCCCGCCACCCCTCGCCATTAACCAAGGCGCCAGCCCCATTACCCTGACCATCCAGGCCACCGACCCGGACAACGGACCGTTCCCGCTCAAGTACAGCGTCAAAACCGGAGCCGCCGGCACCGGACCCTCGCTGAGCCTGCCCTTCTGCGGCACCCTGACCGATCCCGCAAGCACCCCGGCCGGCAATGACGTCACGGCCGGCGGCCCACTGGTCGGCAACCAGGTCGTGTTGACACCCAACCCCGACGCGAGCGGATGGTTCGTCTTCACCCTGGCGGCCGACGATGGCGCCAACACCGGCGAGGCCAAGGTCAACGTCTTCATCCAGGACAGCACCCGGGCGGTCATCACCGAAATCATGTACGCACCCGCCAACAACAATCCCGACGAGGCCAACTTCGACAGCGACTGGGAGTGGATCGAGATCACCAACCGCACCGATACCGACATCTACCTGGGATCCCTCCTCGACGGCGCCCTGACCACCCAGGACAACCTCTACTATCTCACCCTCCCCGCCAACGCCACCCTCGTGCTCGCCAAGCCCGACCGCGCAGTCTGGACCCGATCCATGTTCCTCACCGAGTGGAGCCCGCTGGCCGACACCACCGTCCTCCAAATGTTCGGCTACGGACTCGAGGGCGAACCGAGGCTGGGTAACGGCGGCGACCTCCTGCGATTGTTCGACGCCGACGGGAGACTGCTCGACGTGGTCGCTTTCACCAACGGCGACGGCTGGCCAATCGCCAACTACCAGAGCAGCATCTACCTGCGACACGACGCCATCGACACCGCCGCGAACGACAACGGGACCAACTGGCAGCTGTCCGTCTCCGGCTCCTGTGACGCCTGGACCACGCCCGGCGGAGACATCGGCAGCCCAGGGATCATACCCAGTAATGACTGTAGCTTCCCGCCAACCGCCGACAACCTCGAGGCCTTCGTCACCCAAGACAGCTCGGCCGGCGTGGCCATCACCCTGGCGGGCTCCGACCCGGACGGCAACGAGGTGACCTTCCAGATCGTCACCGATCCGGCCAGCGGTACCATGACCGACCCGGACAACAACGACGCCAGCGTGGGCGCCGGCAGCACCCTGGCCGGTACCCACGTCCGCTACTTCCCGGCCACGGGCATGAGCGGCGACGTCACCTTCACCTACAAGGTCAACGACGGCTCAAACGACTCGCCAACGGCCACCGTCACCGTCCACATCATTCCACCCGCCCCGGACAAGGTGATCATCACCGAGATCATGTACAACCCGAGCAACCTCGACGCCAATTGGGAGTGGGTCGAAGTCCACAACCTGACCGACAACCCCGTCGATCTCAAGACCCTCAACGACGCCAAGAACGAGAACGACGGGAACCTGGCTGGCATGACCCTGCTGGCCCACGAAACCAGAATCATTGTGAAGGAGGAAATCGCTGGAGCGAACCCCCGGACACTCGCCGACTTCCTCGCGGAATGGTCGCCTCTGACCGCCGACCAGGTGCTCGCCATCGGCGGCACCAGCATCCTGCCCGCCCTGAACAACACCGGCGGCGATACCCTCACGCTCATCGGCGCGGACAACGCCGTCCTCGATACCGTCGTCTACGAAGTCGACAGCGCCAATGGCTGGCCCAGCAATGACGGCAGGGCCAGCATCTACCTCCAGGCCGGATCCCTGACCACCGCGGGCAACGACCTCGGAACCCACTGGGCCCTGTCAGTCGACGGCACCGACGGAGCGTACCGCAGCGCGACCAGCGAAACCGACATAACCTACGACGTGGGCAGCCCCGGCATCCTGCCCAGCAGCATCCCCGTCACCCCGCCGGCCGTTCTCTCCATGGCCTCACGCAAGAGCCACGGCACCACCGGAACATTCGACATCCTCAACACAGATGCCAAGCCGATCGAGTGCCGCAAGGGCGGACCGACCCAGCTGGTCGTCACCTTCGACAAGACCATCGCCCAAGTGACCGGCACGAACGCCGATGTTAGCCTCTCCAGCGGGACCGTCGATTCCCTGGTCATCGACGGCCCCACCCTGACCATCAACCTGACCGGGACCGCGGATTCCGCCACCCTCGTCGTCGGCTTCGCGGGCATCGCCGCCAGCGGTACTCCCACCGCGCAAGTGACCGACACGGCCCGCATCTGCGTCCAGATCGGCGATGTGAACCAGGATGGCAGGGTCAACGTGCTCGACATGACCCGAGTACGCAACAACACCGGGGCTACCATCGCGACGACCAACTTCACGGCCGACCTCAATGTGGACGGCAGAGTGAACACGCTGGACATGACCACCGTGCGCCTCAACCTCGGCAAGGTGCCGATCAACTGCCCGTGAGCGCAAGAGTTCCTAGGTGGTTAAAGGTTCTTCAGGGCCGGCCGCGATGACCCGACCGACGTCGATACTCCCCGCCCGAGCCGCCTCTCATCGCGGGCATGGGAACTGAAGCCAGGTCGACTCCAGGAGAACATCGACCCTGTCCGGCCAGACCTGAACGTCCAGGATCGACCGACCCGCAACCCCCGCGGGCTGGGTCGGCACGACCGGCTGGCCAATGGCCCGCCCCGTCGCCTTGTCCAGGAGCAGCAGCCGCGGAACCATCACCCCGAGGCGCGACTCCACCGCGACCACGTCCTGGTCATGGTCGGACACCTGGCCGCCGGCCCGGGCAGGCGAAGGTTCGGCAGCCACGATCGAGGCGATCGGGATGGCGTTGGCCGAGGCCTTCAGCACCTCGGCGGACAGATGCGTCCGGGCGGGAAGCTCACCCTGCTGCCAGATGACCGAACCATCGGCCATCCGCAGGGCGGCGACACCCCACCGCTGCCGCTCGATGCCGAGCCGAGCCCCGCCCGTCGCCCGTCTCTGCATCCCGCATACGTACAGGATGCCGCCCTGGACAACGCCGTCGAGAACGCCTTCGGCACAAGCCTCCACCCGGGTCTGCCAGCACACCTTGCCGCTCAAGGGATCCACCAGCGAAAGCTGCCCGGACTGATCGGCGACGGCCAGCAGATCCGGCGCGGGCTTGAAGAGCTGGGCGATTCGGTCCGTCCCGGCCAGCCGCCAGCGCTCTACTCCGGGCGTGGCCAGGTTGAAGGCGGCCACATCCTGAGCCTGCGCCGGGCCGCAGATCACGCCGTCGAACAGCATGATGCTGACCCGATCGTCACCCTGAACGAATGAGCAAGAACCGATCGTTCGCCCGTCGGAGAGAGCGAAGATGTCCACGTGCTCGAGGCCGGCTTCCATCGCGACCACATACTCGCCCCGGGCCCGAACCCAGTACCAGGACTGCCGGTTGTTGGTCCGTTGCCACAGCACGCGGTCGCCGGCATCGGCCCGGCAGACCTCGAGCCGGCCACGGGCGTCCGCGCTGATCACGTATCCCTGGTGCAACCACACCCACGCATCCGAGAACGCCGATTCCCGAGCCGCGGTGAGCGGGGGATCGAAGGGCCGCGACCAGAGCCGCCGCCCGGTCAGCGTGCCCAGTGCGTAGAGGCCCACCGGACTGCTCATCACCAGCGTCTGCCCCTCGATAACTCCTCGGACGCGCGAACGGTTGCGCCGGCCGGAACGCAGCAGCAAGTCCATCCTGCGCTCCTGCTGGCTCTCCTGTTCCGATTCGACACTCAGTTCGTGCAGCAGGCGCAGGTCGGCCTCCCATAGGGGCGGGGCGAGCACCGCAGCCGCCTGGGCCTCCACCCGGCTCGTGCCCTCCAGGACGAGCCGTTTGTCAACCAGCGGTTCGGAGCGGTCACCCCTGACCAGAATCGGGACGCGATCACTGGGAGAAACCACTTGAGGCGGACCCGGTACCCCAAGCACCGCCGGAGCCAGCGCCGCCTGATGCCGAGTCAGCATCTCCGTCGCCACGCGCTCTCGAAGCCGGGCCGCAAGCTGCGCAGCGGGCAGCGTCTTCCGATCCTCACCGACCGGCGCCACCGCCCGCTCGGCGGAAGGATCGAGCAGCAGGTCCGCGGGCAGCGGAACCGAGGCGAACTCGCCGGCCAGGCGATCCAGCAATGCGACCGCCGCGGCGGGCTGATGCAGGTCCTCGGGCTGCAGATACAGCCCCGCCAGCCGAGCGATGGCCTCGGCCTTCACGCCGGGCGGTGACGCGGGATGGTGCATGGCTCGAGCAAAGCACCTTTCGGCCTGCTCGAAGCGATACTCGCTTGCCGCCCACGCGCCCAGCAGGACGGCAGCCTCGCACGACGGCTGGCCCAGTTCCTCACTCTCCATCGCCCAGCCCAGGAAAGCCTGCTCCTCCTCTTCACTTTCCCGACGAAAACGGGTGCGGATCTCAGCCAGAAAGACCCTCTGATCACCTTCGGACAGATCCCCCAGGGCCTTGGCCAGCCGCCGGGCCGCCAGCATGCGAGCCCGGCTCTCGTACCCCTCGCCCTGGTTCAGCATCTCGTCGCCGGCTGCACTCAGTACCAGTGAAAGGTACTGGCGGCATGCATCGAGCACGCGGCGGTTGCGATGGTAATGGTCGCCCAGGGCCACCGCGGTGTGGATCGCGTCGCCCGGCGAGCGAGCGATGGCTCGGGCCTGTTCGAGCAATTCCAGGGCCCGGGCCGGGGCCAGGTCGGGCCCCGAAGCCAAGTCCAGCATGGCCGTCACCTTGAGGTGAACCAGGTGGCTGTAACGCTGCGGACTGTGGGCCTCGAACGCGGGCGGCACCGCGCCCAGAACGACCAGGGCGGCGTCGGGTTTGCCGCGAAGCAGTTCCAGCCAGGCCAGGCGAATCGCCGCCGAACCGTCGGCCGGCTCGGCACCGTGCCGGGCCAAGGCGTCCCGGTAGCCCTGGCCCAGGTCCGGATACTTGTGGACGTCGAAGGCCGCCAGGCTGTAGAGGGCTCCGTCCCAGGCCAACAGGTTGCCCAGAGGCTCACGCTCGCCCTGTGGAGGCACATCGATGGCTCGTCCACTGCCCGCATCCATCGCCACCAGACCGGACACGGTGGGCAGGTAAAGCCGGTCGCCCGCGAGAATGCCCCGCCCGCTGGCCTCGGCGCAGGGCTGCGTCCAAACCGGCCGACCGGTCTCGATATCCGCGGCCACCACGGTCTCGCCGCCCAGCCACACCCGCTGATCGGTTGCGGCGATGACGTACTGAGCATTGGCCCGCGGCACCATCCACCGGATCCGCCCGCTCGCCCGGTCGATGCACAGGAGAAAGTCGGCGTCCTGGGGAGCCAGGAGTACCACGTCGGCCACAGCCATCGCCGGCGTGGGCAGCCAGGAATCGCCGATGGTCTTACCTGCGGCCTGGTCGTACCGCGACACCCAGCGAATCGAGAAGTCGCTTGCTTCCATGGCCACCAGGACGCCTCGCCCGGTGGGGAAGTAGACCACTCCGTCGACCACGCACGGGGACAAGGCGTACAGGGGATCGAACAGTTCCGATCCGATCCCGCAGAGGTAGATGTGCCGGACCAGTCCCCCGGTTTGAGGATCAAGCACGATGGCGTACAGATCCGAACCCAGCCGGCAAGGCGCCACCAGATGATCACCCAAGACCACCGGCACGGCCAGGAACTGGGCCCCAGCCAGATCGGGGCTGTTCTCCGTGGACCAGAGGAGCTTGCCGTCCGCCATGGCGTAGGCCGCCAGCCGGTTCGGGACTAGCCCGGCAGGGGCATAGTAGCCCCGCTGGAGCATCGGCTGCCCGTTGGGATTCCACAGCGGAATCGGATCCGGCAGCCGGACGGGCCACTCGATCGTGAGTGCACTTCCGAAGGCCAGTGCCACTCCCCCGCCCACACTGTCGCCATAGACCTGGGTAACCAGCGAATGCCGCGCCAGAACGGCATCCGGGTCGTTACCTCCCTGGACCACCCATCCGCCCGGCCCAAGCACAACGCCCTGCTGGATCAGCTGCGGGGGGACCTGGGCGACCTCGGTGGCAGGCGTCTCGCTCTGCCAGACGATCTCGAACGTCTCGCTGTCCAGGGCGAGCAACTGGTCTGCGGCCTTGAAAAGCACGAGCCGACCGTCCGTGACCGGCAGCGCCGCAGGCAGGAGCTTCTGCCGGACGGCGAAGCGCTGGAGCCGGCCCAGCCCTTCGCGCGGGGGTGTGATCGGCAAGGCCATGTGCCAGGGCAACTCGGGCGGGAACGCCGGCTCGACCGCCGGCATGGGCCCCGAACGAGCCGCGGTGCCCATCGCGATCGGCCAACCGGCCGCCCGCTGCGCGGCCCGCGCGGGCTGAGCCTTGTCGAGCAACACCCGCAACTGCCGGACCCGCTCGTCGCGCCGCGAGGGATCCGCCGCGTCCGGCTGGGCGGTCGCCGCCTCGGCCAGCCGTTCGGCGGCACGTTCGGGTTGGCCCAGCCTGGCCAGGCAGATCGCCCAGCGGGATGGTACGACCCAGGTGGGAAGATCGGAATCCGGGTAGACCGTCCGCAACCACTGCAGCACGCTGGCCGCTTCAGAGAACCGCCCCTCGTCCATGAGCCAGTCGGCCAGGGTGACGGCCGCTTCGTCGCCGACCCCGGACAGCAGGAAGCGATCCGCCACCGTCCGGCACAGGTCGAGATCGTGCTCCCGTTTGGCCTGCTCGAACAAGGCGGCGGCCTCACCGTCATGGACCAGTCGGTAGGCCTGGCGGCCCGCCTCGGGCAGTTGGGCCAAAGCCCGTTGGGCGTGCCGCCGAGCCGACTCATAGAGCTGCCCGTCCGCCGTCAGCACATGCTCGCCGGGCAGTTCAATGATCCGCTGCAGCGAGTCGATGGCGAGCTTCCAATCCTGGCGTTCGATGCCGTCGTTTGCCCGGCTCAGCAGCGTGCTCGCCTCCTCGCTGGGATGCAGCACCGCCGCGTAGGGACCGGCCGAGGCGTGTTGCGTTTCTGCCGGCCGGCTCTGGCTCCGATTCGTTGGCGGGGCGGCCTGCCAAGCCGCTCCAGCCCCCACCGCGGTCACCAAGACCAGCGAGGCGGCCGCGCAGAGAACGACCGAGAGTCTGGGGTGAGCTTGCTGCATGCGATCTCGATTCCGACATTCGATTCTATCGGTCGAACATGGGGGCGTCGAGGAGCAACGGTTGCACGCTATAATACTCCGGTACCGCCCGACCGGGGCACAGGACCACGATCCTCCGGCGGTGGCCGATCAGGGTGCGGGCACCGGGCTCGCATGTGGGCCTCCAGGCTTGGCGGGCGGCGGTCCAGGTAACCATCATGGCGGTTGCACTGAGGACACTCCTGGCGGACAACACCATTGCGGCGGCTCCGGAGCTCGTCCGCGACGAGGGCGAGGGCGTCGTTCGGTGTCTGGCCTGTGCTCACCGATGCCGTATCGGCGAGGGCAAGGCTGGTGTTTGCCAGGTGCGTTTCAACAGCGCCGGCCGACTCCGCGTGCCCGGCGGCTACGTGGCCGGTCTCCAGGTCGATCCGATCGAGAAGAAGCCGTTCTATCACGTCTACCCCGGCCAAGAGGCCTTGTCGTTCGGCATGCTCGGGTGCGACTTCCACTGCTCGTACTGCCAGAACTGGATTTCGAGTCAGACGCTGCGCGATGACCAGGCGGTGGCCGCACCCCGAGCGGTCACGGCGGAGCGGATCGTGGAACTGGCCGTTCAGCACCGTTCGCCGGTCATGGTCAGCACCTACAACGAGCCGCTGATCACCGCCGACTGGGCGGTCGAGGTATTCAAGCTCGCCCGTCCGCACGGGATTCGATGCGGATTCGTCTCCAACGGCAATGCCACGCCCGAGGTCATCGAGTTCCTTCGCCCGTGGGCGGACCTCTACAAGGTGGATCTGAAATGCTACAACGACCGCAACTACCACAAGCTGGGCGGGACCCTCCAGGCGGTGCTGGATACCATCAGCCGGCTCAAAGAGCGGGGCTTCTGGGTCGAAGTCGTCACCCTGGTCGTCCCCGGTTTCAACGACAGCGAGCAGGAACTCGGGGCCATCGCCCGTTTTCTGGTCGGGGTATCACCTGAGATTCCGTGGCATGTAACCGCGTTTCACCCCGACTACAAGATGACCGATTCGCCGCGCACGCCGCCGAGCACGTTGCTGCGGGCCTGGGAGCTGGGGCGGGCCGCGGGGCTCAAGTTCGTCTACGCCGGCAACCTGCCCGGATCGGTCGGCGACGGCGAGAACACCCGCTGCCCCGCCTGTGGCGGACTGCTGGTCAAGCGTTACGGTTTCCAGGTCGAGGCGAACCATGTTCGCGCCGGCCGATGCCCCAAGTGCGGGACGGCCGTCCCGGGCATCTGGGCCGACGGTCCGGAGCGATCCTCCGGGGGCCAGAGCCGCCCGCGATCGGTTCCGCTGTGAGATCGGGTGTTCTGCCGTGCCCGTCACTGCTACAATCCCCGTGTCCGTGGTGATCTCAGACCTTTGGAGCATGGATGCATGGAACTTCCGCGTCGCTCGCGCGGCGACGAGTTGCTCAAGCCGGGCGAGTTGTTGGCGTTGCGCGCCCGCCTGCGGAACCTGTCCCGCGATCATGATCTGGCGACGGTGATTGCCTGCGCCTTCGACCATCGCACGCGCATGCTGCCGTTCATCTACGCCGACATGCACATGGTCCCGGCGGGGGTACGGGCCATCGCGTCGGCCATGCTCGATGCCGGCTTTCACAAGACGCGGATCGTGCTCCAGCAGTGGAACCGCAGCTTCCGCCCGTCGGAGATGCGGCTCGACGGACGGATCCCGGATCTGTTCATGGTCTCGAGCATGCAGATCCACACCACGGAGTGCAAAGCCCTGATCCGCGATGTCTGCCGAATCGATCCCGGGCTGCGCCCGCTGATCATCGCCGGCGGAGCGAAGGCCATTTACGAGCCGTGGGACGTGTTCAGCGCCGATCCCCAGGACCGCTGGGGAGCCGACGTGGCCGTCACTGGCGAGGAGTATGTACTGCTCAGCCTGTTGGAGGTGCTGCTTTCGATCAGGGCCCGGGGCGAGCCGCTGCGATCCACGTTCATGCGGGCCCGCGACGGCGGGATGCTCGACGAGATCCCGGGACTGGTCTATGCCCGCACCGATCTCGAAGGTGTGCCCGAGGAACTCGTTGACACCGGGGTGCAACGGCTGGTCGGCGATCTCGATGAACTGCCCCATCCTGTCTTGGGCTACTCGGTTCTCGAGCCCCCGAGTCGCAAGGTCGCGCTGGGCGCCGCCGCCCTGCCGACCGGCGCCGTTCGCAGGCATAGCCGGCTGGCCTCGCTGGTGCTGACCTTCGGGTGCAAGTTCGCGTGCCCGTATTGCCCGATTCCGGCCTACAACCAGCGTCAGCACCGGGTCAAGAGCGGCGAGCGGATCGCGGACGAGATGGTCCGGCTTGCCGACACCTACGGCTTCCGCTACTTCTTCGGCGCGGATGACAACTTCTTCAACGATCGCGATCGGACTCTGGACATTCTCGGCACGGTGGCCCTGGCCCGCAGGAATCCCGGCGGAAAACGATACCGATTTCAGTGGGGTACCGAGGTCACGGTTCACGACGCCCTGAAGATGAAGGACAACATGCGGCTGGTGCGCAGCGCCGGGATACGGGCCCTCTGGCTCGGCGTCGAGGACATGACCGCCACGCTGGTCAAGAAGGGCCAGAGCGTTGACAAAACCACCGAGGCCTTTGGCGTGCTTCGCAGGCACGGCATCTGCCCGATGCCGATGATGATGCACCACGACACCCAGCCGCTGCTCACCCGCGGCGATCATCCGTACGGCCTGCTCAACCAGATCCGAGTGCTTCGCAAGGCCGGGGCCATCAGCCTGCAAGTGCTGATGATCACTCCCGCGACCGGTTCAAGAACGTATGAAGAATCTTATAGTTCTGGGCTGGTCTACCGGTCGGCGGGCGGCCGGCAGGTCCAGGTGCACATGCTCGACGGCAACTACGTGGTCGCTTCGCGGCACCCGAATCCCTGGCGGAAGCAGCTCAATCTGATGATCGCCTACTTGTACTTCTACAATCCCCTGCGGATGGCATGGGGGCTGGTCCGACCCAAGAGCCGGCTCTACCTGGCCGACGCAGGCATGCAGGTCATCGGCATGTGGGGGCTGACCCAGACCATCCGCCGGACGCTGGGGTGGGCCGCGCGTCTGCTGCGCGGCGGCATCGTCCGCAGCGAGCGCAGCCCGGCCAGCCTCATTCCGATGCGAAGCCCGGACGGCCAAGCCGCCAGCCACGCGCTGCCCGGCACCCCGGGCGGCAGCCCCGTCGCTTTGACGGTCAGCGCATCGTCCTCCCGGTCCTGAACCCGAGGAAGACACCGCCCTTGCTATCTTGCGGGCGGGCGCAGATAATACCACCCTCTTACCCGCGAACTCGCCTTTGATGAGTCAGAGGGCGCAGTGGGGTAGTCTGGCCCGATGCGCCTCTCGTTGGGGTGGCTCATCAGCCCTCCGGTGTTCTTTGGCAGGGAGTAGTTTTTCGCATGACAACAGTGGGTACGATCGACATTGCCGGGAGTCCAGTGGAAGCCCGGCATCCTCTCGGATCGCGCGCCAAGGTCCTGCTGACCAGTGTTTTCGGACCTTACGCTCAGAACGACGAATACGGCAGCCGGGTTCTCAACCCGATGGAGCTGTACCACAACCAGGTCACCCGAGTCCAGGGGCCGTTTTCGCTGCGGATGTTCCATCGCTCTTGGGGCATCATGCTCATTCAGGCCAACATCCAGGCCCCGTCCGTGGTACTCGACTTCCCGAGCCTCGACCGCTTCGTCGAGGAGATTACCACCCACCGCTATGACCTGATCGGCATCACTTCCATCATTCCGAACATCCTGAAAGTCCGGAAAATGTGCCAGTTGATCCGCCAGTATCAGCCCGAGGCCACCATCGTCGTCGGCGGGCACATCGCCAACGTGCCCGACCTGCACGAGCGGATCGATGCCGACCACGTCGTGCGCGGAGAAGGCGTACGCTGGATGCGCCGCTTCCTGGGCGAAGATGAGTCCCGGCCGATTCGCCATCCGAGGATCGTCTCCGGGATCGGCACCCGGTCCCTGGGCGTCACCGTCCGGGAGAAACCCGGGGACGTCGCCGCGACGCTGATTCCTTCCGTCGGCTGTCCGATGGGCTGCAACTTCTGCTCGACGTCGGCCATGTTCGGTGGCAAAGGCAAGTGCGTGCACTTCTTCGAGACCGGCGATGAGCTCTTCGAGGTGATGTGCGACCTGGAGCGCGATCTCAAAACCCGCTCCTTCTTCGTCATGGATGAGAACTTCCTGCTGCACCGCAAGCGGGCTCTCCGCCTGCTCTCGCTGATGATCGAGCACAACAAGGCCTGGTCGCTCTACGTCTTCACCTCCGCCAACGTGCTCCGCTCGTACACCATCGAGCAGCTGGTGAGCCTGGGCATCTCCTGGGTCTGGATGGGCATCGAAGGCAAGGACTCGCAATACGCCAAGCTGAGCGGGACCGACACACGGGCACTGATCAGGACCCTGCAGGAGAACGGTATCCGCGTCCTCGGCTCGACGATCATCGGCCTTGAAGATCACACCCCGGCCAACATCGACGCGGCGATCGAGCATGCCGCCAGCCACGACACCGAGTTCCACCAGTTCATGCTGTACACGCCGATCCCGGGTACGCCGCTCCACGCCCAGCACGAGGCCGGGGGCACCCTGCTGGATCTCGATGATCACGAGTGGGCCGACATCCACGGCCAGCTCCGCTTCAACTATCGCCACCCGCACATTCGCGACGGGCAGGAGACCGAGTTCCTGATCCGGGCTTTCGAGCGCGATTTCGAGGTCAACGGCCCGAGCATTGCCCGCGTGGTCCGCACCACGCTGCAGGGCTACCGGAAATACAAAAACCACCCCGACCGGCGAATCCGTTCTCGATTCGCCTACGAGGCCCGCGACCTGGCGGCGACCTATGCCGGGGCGATCTGGGCCGCCCGCTGGTGGTTCCGCGACCGACCGGCGGTTGCGGCGCGTTTGAGAGCCACGCTCCGGAGCCTATACAGCGAGTTCGGCCTCAAGGCTCGGCTGGTCGCCCCCCTCGTCGGCCGCTACATCCGCCGCAAGCTCAAGCAAGAGACACGACGCCTCCAGTCCGGGTGGACCTACGAGCCGCCGACGTTCTACGAGGTCAAGAACGCCACCGTCGTCCCAGGCTGACCCGGTTTTGCGGGACACCCGTGCTGAACAGGAGACCGGGGCCTGCGTGAAACGCGAGCTGCGGCCTCCTGCATTTGCGGCCGGGCCGCGGCCCACCTACGCTGTGTTCATGAGGACTGCCTTTCCACCATCGGGTGCGGGAGGACGCACCGTGCGGTTCGGTTTGGCCGGCCTATGTTCGCTGCTGTGGGCGGGGCTCCACCCGTGCTCATCCGCTGTCGGCGAGGAGGGAACCGCGCTCCCGGCGCCGCGATGTGAACCGGTGATTCACGGCGTTCTCTGGTGGGTGGATCCCGCGGCCCATGGCCCCAAGCTCCTCGAGATCCTCGATGCCATGGACCGGGTCGGCATGAACACGCTCTGGATCCTCGGGCCGCAGACTTGGCTGATGGATCCCACGGCCCCCTTGCTTGATCGCATCTATGCCGAGGCCGACCGGCGCCGGTGGCGCGTGATCTTGGCCACATCAGGAATTGGCGACTGGTACCACCGATGGGACATCCCGGCACTGATCAAGACGGAAGAGGCCGTCATCCCCGATCTGGCCCGGCGTTACGGGCGCTATTCGTCTTTCTTCGGCTGGTACATCAACTACGAGATCTACATGGAATGGGACGAGAAGTCGCGAATGATCCGACGTTTATACAATCGCATCGGCGAGCTCACGCGGCAGGCGACGCCGACAGCTAAGCTGACCATCTCGCCGTTCTTCCTGGCGGACAAGAACCACGTCCGCGGCGACTTCCGGTACGCGACCCCGGACGAGTACGGTCGCTGGTGGTCCGAGACCATCCGCCAGGCGGGCATCGACGTGGTCATGCTCCAGGATTCCGGGGCCGAGCACTGCGAATGCGTCGAGACATCGACCCGGGTGGCTTTCTTCGACGCGATGCGGAGGGCGGCTGTGGCTCGCGGGGCCGAGCTCTGGGGCAACGTTGAGATGGTCGAATACCGGGCGAAGGACTGGGGGGAATACGGTCGGCGGCTCAGGCAGCACCGGGCCAGTGGAACAGCGTATCCCTGGTCGTTCGAGATGAAGCGGAATGCCCTGAAGCTCGATTTGGCGTCGCGATACTGCACGGATATCGTGAGCTGGGGATGGGAGTTCTGGAACCCAGCCCTGCCGCAGACTGCGGTGGGCGACAGCCGGGCCAGTTACGCGGCTTACCGGGAGTATCTGAGGACGCTGCCTGCGACGAAGCCGGTCGAACCGTAGCTGAAGGAGAAAGCCGGGGAGGCGTGGAGCGGGAGGTTGGCGGGGGGAGCGTTTCGCTCATGGCTACTGCGGCCTCGCCGTTATCGGTGTGCGGCTCGCCTCGCTCATGACTCGCCCGGCGTATGCGCATCGAAGAGGCTGTCGGAGGTGATCAGCGGATCGCCCTGGTCGGCATCCCGCCTCAGGCAATCGCGGACGCACTGGATCGACTGACGAAGGCCCTCGAGGCGGGGATGGATGGCCAAGGCGGCGCGGTAAGCTCCCATGGCATCCCCAAGCCTCTTGCAAGTAGCATAGCAGTGCCCGAGCCCGGCCATGGCCCCGAAGTGGAGCGGATTGAGCCGCAGGGCTTGCTTGCAGTCCTCGGTCGCCCGATCGTATTCGCCGGCCAGAAAACAGGCGATGGCCCGCTGGTTGTACGCCTCCGCGAAGCACGGAGCCTTGGCGATCAGCACGTCCAGTGCCTCGATGGCGTCCTCGAACCGGTCATGGCCGATCAGTCCCACGGCCTGCATCAGCCCGGCGTTCTGGGCCTCATTCCCGGAGCAGAACCAGATCGACCACAGGGCGTGCTCGGCATAGGCGATGGTGGCGGGATCCGGGCTGTGCAGCAGGCGGGCGACACGGGGACTGTCCGCCATCCTGCCGACAAACGCAAGGCAGACCAGGGCGATCTTCACCGCGTCACCGTTGTCGCTCGAGAGCAGGTCGAGCAGTGACTCACGTGGCCAGTACCGATCCAGGCAGGCGAGGAGAGATTCCGGGTCGTGCTGTTCGATCAGCGGCGTGAGCTGACTCACGAAATCCGCACTTCTGTGATCGGCTTGATCCATGCATCACCTGCAAATGCTGCAAGGCCACCCTGCAGGCCCAAGCGAGATCCCTCATCAGGCCTTCGACCCGACCGGAGCAGGGGATGGGTCCCCGATCGCCGGGCAGCTCAGAGGTGCACCCCGTGGTTCTGATGTTCGTCTTCCACCAGCTCCACACCCGATTCTAGGCACGGGCCGGGCCGGTGTCCAAGAGAACGCGTTACTCGGTTCGCTGACCTCGCCAGAAAGCTGCGGCGAGCCGCGCAGCCATCTGCCGATTTGAGAACACCAGCGGAAGGAGGAACGGCGTCTCGATGTCCGGGGGGCGAAGATACTCGGCCATCGCGGTCCGCCAAAGCCGGTCGAAATCCTGAAGCGTATCTTGAGGCTGGGCGCTGCGAACGGCCTCCGCAAGCACACTCACCGCGAGCTTCGCGGACCACATCGCGGGGTAGATGCCCTCCAGGCTGGCGAAGCACACGAACCCCCCCGCATCCCCGATCCGCAAGGTACCCTTATCGACCAGCGAGTCCATTTCCAGTGCTGAAACCGCGGGTGCGGGACGCGTGATGATCTGGGCATCGCCGACCGTCGCCGGCAACACCCGGGCCTCACGCCCTTCGACGAGGAAGTCCCGTAACAGGGCTGCGACATTCTCGCGGCTGCCGGACGCACACAGGGTGACCACCAGCTGCTCCGATGTCTGCCACCACACGATGCCGTGACGCCCGAGAGCCCAGTGAAGCCGGTCATCGCCCCCGTCCTTCGAGGTCCGCCCCTGATGCGCGGCGAGCCAGCGGCCCTCGGAACGATCGCCGGCGTCCGGCGGCGTGCCACAACCACTGGCCACGACCAGGAAACGCCCCTGGATCGTCTCGCCATTCCCGAACTGGACGAGCGTCGCGCGCTCGCGCACCTGCACCTTGCCGGGCGCCACTCCGAACACCGCCCGAGCGCCTGAGCTGACGGCCTGTTCGACCAGCGACCGATTCAATTCACCGTAGTCGACTCGGAACGCAGGCGGTTCCGTCTCGCTTGCCTCGGCCGTTCGTTCCAGATCCGCATTGTGGAACACGGCGCCGGAGATCGGCTTGCCGGCAAAGGCCGCGGGGGCAACACCCATTTCGTCGAGGATCGAGAGTACCGGCCGCGTAATCCACTCGGGTCGAGCGGGCGTCGGCCGGCCGGGATCAACGGGATCGACCAAGGTCACGTGGAGTCCGCGCTGTTGGGCCAGGCCGGCGCAGGTCGCGCCCGCGACCCCCGCCCCGAGCACAACAAGGTCGTAACAGGGTTGATTCATGACCGCATGGTACGCTATCGCTTCGCCCGGTCAAAGACCTCGGCTGCGTTGTAGCTGCTCCGCACGAACGGGCCCGAGGCCACGCCGGAGAATCCGAGAGCCTCGGCGACTCGTGCGAGTTCGTCGAACTCGGCGGGCTCGTAGAAGCGTGCGATCGGCGCGTGCTTGGGCGTCGGCTGCAGATACTGCCCGATGGTGACCAGGTCGCAGCCGACAGTCCGGAGATCGGCCAGCGTCTGGCGGAGTTCGTCTTGGCTCTCACCCAGCCCGACCATCAAGCCGCTCTTGGTGGTCATCTCCGGACATCGCTCCCGGACTTGGCGGAGCACGGCGAGAGAACGGTGGTACTTTGCCTGCGGGCGCACGATCGGTGTCAATCGTTGGACGGTTTCCAGATTGTGGTTGAAGACATCCGGGCGCGCGTCGCAAATGAGGGCGATGCACTCCGGCCGGGCGTGGAGATCGGCCGGAAGAACCTCGATCGAAGCCTCCGGAACGCGCCCTCGAATCGCGCGAATACAGGCCGCGAATTGGCCCGCGCCCTCATCCTCCAAGTCATCGCGAGCGACGGCGGTCACGACGACGTGCCGCAGCCCAAGCCGGGCCACCGCCTCGGCCAAGCGATCGGGCTCGTCGGTTGCCGGCGGCTCGGGACGGGCGGTCGTCACCGCGCAGAAGCGGCAATGCCGTGTACAGCGGTTGCCGAGAATCATGAACGTGGCGGTCCGATGCGACCAGCATTCGGTGAGGTTGGGGCACCGGGCTTCCTGGCACACCGTGGCAACACCGCTTTCCGCGACGATGCGTCCGGTACCGGCCATCTGGCCGCCGCTGGGCAACGGGCGCCTGAGCCAAGGCGGTAAGCGGCGTTGCGGCCGAGGATGATGCTCTGGCGGCAGGACGGGCAAGGAAGTCAAACCACGTTCTCCCTACAAGACGCGCCGGCACCACTACCGGCCTACCCATCTTACGCTTGATCAGCCGCCGGACCAAACGACGGGCAGCATGACGATCTGGGACACGCCGGGCTGCAGGAGGGCCAAGAGCCGAAAGTCACGATCCTTTTTTGCCCGGGGCCGAAACGTGACGTATATTCCTAATGGCTTGATGAGGGTCTGAACGATGCCTCAGATGCCGGAAATCATGGGCCAGGATCAGGACCTGGGGCCACCCGGGGTGGCTGGTGGCACGCGTACCCCCCGGGGGCGCGGACCGGAGTTCGACGACCGCCCGAGCAAGGATCACCCGTGGTTGCGGCACAGCCAATCGGGGGTATCCGTATCCCCGTTAACTATGCGTCTGGTCGATTTCTCCGGCGAGGGAGAGCGCGCTCCTCCGTGAGCATGACGGCTGGGGGCAAGGAGAGAAGAAGCGGAGAGCGAAAAGCGTGCATCGGCCGGCCCGCGAGGCCCGCATATCCCGGAGGGGGGAGTGGGGGTTACTGCGAGGGAGCGGCCGAGTGTCGTTCTATGTGCTCGTGTGAAGGAGGTTTCTGCCTCCTTGAACGGACCTTAACGACAGGTCGCCTTGTTGGCGGCCGAGTGCGTTTCTTTTAAGAGAGGCCCTCATCGGGCCTAGGCATCGGCCCGCGAAGCTGACGGCGCCGAGAGCCAAAATCTACTGCGTCAACGGCGAACGCCCGGAGATCAAGTCCGCAGCGTTCGCCGTTGGGCGTTTTACGCCTTATCGCCGCCGGGAACGGGCAGAACGCCGTCGGGAGGACCCGCTGCGGCGAGCACGGAACCGGGGCAGGAAGGCGTCTCATCCTCCGCCCGGGCGGACCGAGATTCACTTCTCCTTGGGCTTTGGGAGCGTCTGAGCCAAGAGCTTTCGGGCGTGTTCCGCGAAGTCGCGTTCGTAGAGGGCCTTCAATTGCCCACGAAGATCGGTGTCCTTGGCCACGACCAGCATCCGCGTCACTTGCACGGTCTCAAGATCGGCCGAGACCGTGCCCTTATCCTGGCTCCACCGGACATCGCATGCCGTTGGCGGCGATGTCGAACACGTCTGCGGGCGTGATCCAGCCGGGCACCTGGATACCCAGCACCGCCTTCTGTACCGGTCGGATGATCGTGCCCAATCGATCGGAAGCCATGTTGTCGTTGACCACCAGCACCACAAGGGCTTCGTCGCCGACCAGCAGCGAGCGGACCCACAGCAGCCGTGGGGCCTTCACCGGTAGGTGCGCGGGCGAACTCCGAACGACCAGCGGACCTACGGCCGGAATTGGATGGAATACAGATCCGCATCCACCATCACAAACCGCAACCGCACCGGTGTGCCGGCCAGCGCACTCACGTCAAAGCCCTTCTTCCAGGCGACGGTACGCTCAATCTCGTCACCCCAGATCGCAAGGCAGTCATCGAGCGCGAAGCCCGGCACCGGCAGGCCCTCGGCATCCTGAACCTCGACCTTGACACTGCCGGGAGCACTGGTTGAGTAGTTGATGACCAGGCTGCTGCCCGAGAACACGAGCGGCCTGGTCACCATTTCGCCACCGGCGTAAGGAGCGTTGACGGAGATGAAGCCGTCCAGTCGGAACGTCCCACGCTGTAGCCGAGGCATGACCTCGTCGGCCGGGTAGTTGTCGTAGTGTTCCGCCCAGTAGATCGACAGCTCGGTGTCGCTGGTCTGCACGATCCCCCACGACGGCGTGCTGTTGCCGTGGGCCCCGCCCCAGTTTTTGGGGTCGAGGCCCGGCCGGATCATCGCCTCCATGAACGTCCGGTCCCAATGCAGCCCGTCCCGGCTGGACATGAAGACTGCATCCGAGAAACCGTCTGTCTTTCGCGGCTTGAAGCCGATGGTATCCCGGTCCCTGGGGTGAATGAACCGCATGGGGAAACCCAGATAGACCTCCGGCGCTCGGAAGTAGGTCACGATACCGTTGGTGTAGAAGTGTTCGATCGGCGTGTCGCCGAAGTCCAGCAACTCCGACTTGCCCCAATGAACGAAGTCCGGCGACGTCGTCCGGGCGATACTCTTCTTGCCCTGCTGACTGGCCCGGAGAAAGCACACGTACTGCCTTCTCGCCGCGTCCCAGAAAGCGGTGTTGTGCGAGTCGAACGCGCCATCGGTGATGATGGGGGCGTCCTGGAGACGCCTCCAGTGAATGCCGTCGGCGGACACGAACGCCACCAGCACGTTCCGCTTCTGCTCACCTTCCCCCGGCCGAGCCAGCGTCACCGCCTTGTATCGCTCTTCCGGCCCGGCCGCGGGATTCGAGTCTATGAACGGCGAGAAGTTGTGGCACTCGTCGTAGGCCTTCCCTCTGCCCATCCAGATAATGTTGTTGTCCTTGGAGCCACCCTGCTCAAAGAGGCCGAGCTTGGGGCGGACCCAACGAATACCATCATCGCTCTCGGCCATGCAGGTGCACTCGCGACCCAGGTCACCTCCGCCCCGGTAGTACATCCGGAACCGCCGGCCGTCCTTCAGAATCGTGACATACGCGCTCTGCCCCCCCTCCCAGGTTTGATCGAATGCAAACACTACCCCGCGCGGGATCGGACTGTGCAGCCTCAACGTGGCGTGCTTCATCCCGGCAATGAGCTCGCGATCGAGAAACAACATCAACCGCGAGCCGATCTGAAATGGCTTCTCGCTTACGTCGACCGCCATCGCCGTCGACGTGACCAGCGCCGCGACGAAAGCCGATTGCACCACCCACCATCCGAGCACTGGTTGGCTTCGTTTCAACATCGTCACCTCGGCTCCATCCTGACACCCCGGAGGCGGGTGCAGATTCATCCCACGGTAATTCATGTTGACATGTTGGTGGCGGCCTTGTCAACAGGACGATCGTCTTCAGATGGACAACTCGGCTCGAAGTGCGGATGTCAGATCGGGATGTGTGAAGCAGAAGCCGGTGCTCAGCAGTCGCGACGGCTCGGCGCGAGTGCTTGACAGGAGCAGTTCACGGCCCATTTCACCGAACAGCAGGTTTATCGCCATGGCCGGCATTCGCAGGATGGCGGGGCGGCCAAGCACCTTACCCAGGGTGACGGTGAACTCGGCGTTGGTGACCGGATGGGGCGAAACGGCGTTGACCGGGCCGCTCAAGACATCGTTGGCGAGCAGGTGCTCCACGCAGCGAACCAGATCCGTCAGTCCGATCCAGCTCATCCACTGGCAACCGCTGCCGATCGGTCCCCCCAGACCGAGCTTGGCGGGCGTCAGCATGCGGGCCAGGGCTCCCCCGCGAGCAGACAGGACGACACCGAGGCGCAGGAGAACCACTCGTACGCCAGCGTCGCGAGCGGCCGTGGTCGCTTGCTCCCACCGGCGGCAGACCTCGGCCAGGAAACCGCATCCAGCGGGACTGTCCTCGCTCACCTGTTCCTCGCCCCGGTGTCCATAGTACCCCACGGCCGAGGCCGAGATGAACGCTTGCGGACGCGGCTCGAGTCGAGCCATGGCCTCGGCCAGCAGTCGCGTGCCCTGGAGGCGGCTCTCCAGAATGGTCTTCTTCCGGCCTGCGGTCCAGCGGCCAGCCGCGATGCTCTCACCCGCCAAGTTGACGATGGCATCGACACCTTGAAGGGCGCCGAGGTCGATGCGACCCTGGACCGGATCCCACTCGATTTCGCTGGACCCGGGTCGGGGCGGACGTCGAACCAGAGGGACAACCTGCTGGCCCTTGGCCGCCAGGAAGGCCGACAAGGCCGATCCGACCAAGCCGCTCGCACCGGTCATGACAACGCGTTTCGGGGCCGCTGTTGCAGGGGACGTGCTCATGCTGCCGACTCCGTTTCCCGGGCTGGTGAAGACGCGGACGGGGGAGTTGCGGCTAACCCGCGGTGGCGTCACATCTCCCGCCCCGGCGGCCGCATCGAACCATCGCCGTTCCGCATGTCGCCCCCCGTCGCGCAAGACAACGCCGCCGGCTGATCATGGTAGCCAGCACGGCGAGTGGGCACCAGCAACCGTGCCGACAAGGCAGAACCGGCCGGACAGCCCGTCTGGCATCCGGCCGGTTTGACCAAGTCTGGGGTGTGTTTTTCTCGGCGAGCGATCAAGCCCTGCGACGGCGGCACGCGATGACCGCGCCCAGAGCCAAGAGGGTCAGACTCATGGGCTCGGGGATCTGGATGAGGACGTCCTGTCCGTCCTGGCCGGTGCTGGCCCAGGTCAGGTTCAGGACGCTGACGGTGGTGTTGTGCCAGCCCCCGAGGACGGCGGCGCCGGCCGCCGCCTTGATACTCGAGGTACCGGCGTACTGGGAGGGGTTGACCAGCTCGCCCTCGAAGGACCAGATGGCCTCCTGAGCGGCGGCGGCGCGCTGATTGACGTCGCTGATGCCGAACGTGTTGCCTGCAGTATACTGATCGTAGATCCACGCGGACTCTTCACTCAGCGGGTCATAGTTGGGCAGCGTCTGGCCGCTCAATCCGCCCTTGACCGCACCGCTGCCGATTGCGGCATTGAAGTGGTTCTCGCCGTAGAGCGGCTCGTCGTACTCGAGGCAGAAGGTCACCAGTCGATCGCCGGCGTAGCCCGGAACACCGGTCACCTGGTCGAACACGATCTCGGCGGACCAGCGATAGAAGTATGGCAAGCCGTAGCCAACGCCGCTGGTGGGCGGGGTGTTGTGGGCGCCGCCGAGGCCTGAGCCCAGGCCATCCCAATGCAGCGTTGCGGCCGAGACCGGCAGGCTGGTGAGAACCCAGATCGCCGACAACAGCAGGGATACTCTTTTCATTCCGTACACTCCTCTCCGAAGGCGGGGGGGAATTTCGCCGACTCACGCGCCGGCGGCATATATATCGGCCAATTCATGGGGTCAGCGAAGTTCCAGCCGCCTGATTGCCCTGGCGCTGTTCGCGGCTTGTTGGAGGGTCGGCTTGTCCGTCGGACCCTGCAAGGGCAGGTGGCGGGTTGTGCGCCAGGGTCATCCGGGCAGGTTTCCCCTAGCGAGGGAATCGAGCAACTGCTTCGCCCTGCCCGGCGAACCCACCAGATAGACCACCGACGGTGTGGGCAGGACCGATATCGTCGCTGCCGGGCTACCCATCAGGTCCAAACACCGCGCCTCAACCGGAATGGTGATGGTCCCATTCGGCGACTCGTCTTCCCGCCAGAGGACAAGCACCGATCGCCCTGGCGACTCGAAGGCATAGCAGTGACCGGACCCGGGCAAACTCTTCTCCCCCACGAAAACCGGTTCGGGACCCAGCAGGTCGGTGAAGACGGCCAAGGCCGGAAACACCTTGCGGGGAGCGCCGCCGCGGGAGAACAGGCAGCACTCGAATCCCCACTCGTTCACCGCCTCGTTGGCTCCTGAATGGAGAAAGAGCTTTTGGACACCTCGGCCGAGCATGATGGTGAACAGCCGGATGGTGTACTCGGCGCATTGTCGTTCGTTCGCCAGTGGGCTGACCCACGACCATCCATTCTCGAAGAACGGTCGCCACGGAAGATCGTCCACCGCGTAGTAGGATACCTCGGTGATCCAGATCGGCTTGCGCCCACCATGCTGGTCCATAAGCGTGGCCAGCGCGTCCATTTCCGCGATGAAGCCCTCGGGGCGGCCACGACCCGGGTAGGCATGCAGATTGAAGATGTCGACGTAGTTCAGGCAGCCGGCCTCGATGACCTCACGGGTCATCAGACCAGGCGGGCCGGCGATGCCGCCGATGACCCTGCAGCCGGGATCACCCCGGCGCATGGCGGCCGCGGTGGTCTTCAACAGCCGGACATAGTCGACCGGCGTGTAGCGCTTGCCGGGATAGCCCTGGACGCGTTGGCCGGGGAGGGCGTAGTCGGTGTAGATCGGCTCGTTGAGGAACTCCCAGACATGGATCCGATCCCGGTATCGGCCCACGGTCTTCTCGGCGAAGTCGGCCAAGTACCTGGGTTCCTTCGGCCCCCAGGACTGTCGCAGCCGAACACCGGGGTATCCCTCAACCGGCAGGTCCGCCGGTGCCTCTGATGACCAGCTTGTCGAAGGGAAAGGAGGAAGCAACGGCAGGACTTCTGCCCCCGCGCGCAGCACGCGGTTCAGTTGAGCGTCCGCTGCCTGCCAATGGAAGTCGCCTGGAGACGGCTCGATGTCCTGCCACTTGAGGGACCAGTCGCGATACCACGAGACCCCGGCCATGCCGGCCAGCCGGATGAGATCGGCGCTGGCGAAGGCATGGTTGATGCCCAGCACGGTGTCGCTCGCGGTTCGCCTGGGAACCATCGCGAGCGACAGGATCCGGGACTCGATCCGGCTTCCCAGGTCGAACCGGGCCAGGATCCGGCAGTATCCCCGCCATTCAGCCGGAAGGCGGATCTCGCGCTCGGCCGCCGATCTGGCCGGCACGGCCAGTGATTCCGCGGGAAGCGTGATCGGCCGATCGAAGAAATCGCGGACCTCGAAGTTGACCTTCACGTTGGCGGGTGATGGGGAATCGTTGTATCCCCGCAGGCGCAGTGCGATGCGTTCACCCTGTTCGAAAACGCCCGAGTTGCCTGGCGGATCCAACGCCGCCTCGACCGCCGCTCTCGGCTGGAAGGGCGTGGCCCGCTCGCCTTGCTCCAGTTGGATCGCGTCGACATCGACGCTGACGTCTCGTTCCTCGGTCACGTCCGGCCCGACGGTCGCGAAAACGAATCGGTGTGGGGGACGGAATGTGAAGGCATATCGCTTCCAGGCATTGGAAAGCGTGACCTGTTGTCTCAGGTCCTTCGGGCTGCCCTCGGGATTCTGCGAACGCACGCCGAGAATCGCCTGGACACCGTTCGCGCTCGCCCGCATGTCGCAGGAGATCGTATAGGCCGCGCCCTTCTCCACCGGAATCCACCCGACGTGAGCGGCCAGCGGCTGCCGTTCGTGATGGACGGTCGGCTTGAAGTAATCGAAGTAGAGAACCGGTGTCCGTTCGCCGCCGAGGGAGACGCGCAGAAACGACGGTCCCGAAGTGCCACCCGAGGTCTCGATATTCCCGTGGAGGCCGGCCAGAGATCCCCAACCGACTTTCCTGCCCAGCGAGGACCATCCGGCCGCACCAAGCTCGAAGGAGCCATTGGGGACCAGATTGCGGCCGCCCGCGGGGACGATCCTGTCGGTGAACTCGATCGGCTGACCCGCCGTCTCGAGGAGTCTCACCTCGTCGAGATAGAATGTGCCCGGCTCGTTGAACCAGAACTGCAGCCGACTGGTCCGGCCGACGGATGCGGTGGCCCGGAAGACGCGGCGGAATTCCTGCCACGTGGGCGTGACGGGCAGCCCGGCCTGCAAGCCACATGACTCCCATGAACGCGTGTCGTTGATGGCGACGTTCACGTTTCCGCCGGCAAGTCCCTCGGCCCGAGCCCGGCAGGAGAACTCATAGACTTTGCCTTTCTCCAGGCTGATGAGCCCGACTTGAGCCAGCATCGCGTGGCTCGCCCCGGATTTGCCCTCGCAGCGGGTACAGGTCAGCTTCGCGCAGGGATTGCCCTCCACCGTCTCCACGTCGAGCCGCTGGGTGACATGCTCGTCGCCGGCGATCTGCCATCCCTCCGGCCTGTTATCCTTGACGATCGAGAACGCGCCATTGCGGACGAGACTCACCGCCTCCGGCCGGCTCTGAGGTCCTTTCGACTCATCTTGCCCGAAAGAGGTTGAAAGGGGTATGCAAACCGACAAAGCGACGGCGAGCATTGGGGTGAATCGGATCATGAGGCGGATCCTCCGTGGAAGGCTCGCCGCACTCACCGGACCTGGAGCGTGTCTCCCTCAAAGGTCAGGCCGAGGGGCACGATCTCCACTGCCTTGCGCGAGCCCTGTTGCCGCACTTCGCCCGCTTGCCAGGCGTGGTAGCCGGTTCGCCCGGCGATCTCGACGCACGGGGCGGCCTGCTCCGGGGCGACATAGACCGCGAACCCGACGCCCATATTGAACGTGGCAAAGGCTTCGCGCACATCCACCGGCCCGACCTTCATGATGAATCTGAAAACCGGGGGCGGCTCGCGGGTTTCGGTGATGCGATAAACGAACGGCTCTTCCAAGCGCATCAGCTTGCGCCAGCCGTGCCCGGTCACGTGGGCGGCGTAGTGCAGGCGGATCCCCGCTTGCTGACAGGCGGCCACGAATCGCACGTAGATCACCGACGGGTCAAGCAGGGCCTCGCCGTAGGTCCGGCCATCGTCGATGCGAGCCAGGTAACCCTCCGGCAGCCGATCCGCCAGTGCACGGCACAGGGTCAGCCCGTTGGTCTGTACGCCGGAACTGGCCAGCAGGATGATGGCGTCACCGTCGCGCACGTCGCCGACGATTCGGTGGGACTTGGGGGTGATTCGTCCGATGGCTGACCCCGCCAGCACGATGGTATCGGGGCGGACGATGCCCTTGAGCGCCGGCGTCTCCCCGCCGCCCCAGACGGCGTTAGCCTGCAAGCATCCCTCGGCGAACCCGGCCGCCAGGTCCTCCGCACGGGCGGCATTCTCGAACCAGGCGGCGTCGCCGACGGCGGCGTGCATGGCCACGGAGATTGGCAGAGCCCCGATGGTAATCAGGTCATTGACGATTGTGGCTACCGTATCGATGCCCACGTGGCGATACAGACTCCGCCCGGTGAGTCTGAGCATGGCGTCGGCCACGAGATTCTTGGTGCCGAGACCTTCTTCGACATGGGCCAAGTACTCGGTTGGGGTCTCGACCAGGTAGGCGCTCTCCCCGCGAATGCCGGTCGGCTCGGACAGTCCGTGGCCACCCAGCGCGCCGGCCGTCGTAGCCGCCTGCTTCTGGCAGGCCCGCTTGAAGGCGTCCAGCGTGCCGTAGTTGACGCCGGTCTGCTCGTAGCTCAGAGAACTCATGCCGATGTTGTAGAGCACGCAGCCGGGCGGGTCAAACCAGGATCAGCGATCCTCGTCTTCGGGTTCACGAGCCGGTTCGGTAGGCGTGCCCGACGTCGATGTGTCCTCCCCGGCGGAGGTTTGGCTCGCCAGCCAACTGTGCCGGGCGGAGTTGAGGAACATCAGGGCGAAGATGAGCACCAGGACGCCGTTCGGGATATCACCCTGCGACAGCCAGATCAATGCCTCGATGCCCAGGGCCAGTCCGACCAGGCCCGAAGCGACCGCGTCCACCAGGAACGCCCCCCGCCAGCCGGTCCACGCCAGGGCGGCGACGATCAGCATGGCCACGCCACCGATCCGCATAATCCAGTTGAATACCTCGACCGAGTTGTTGTAGAAGTCGGAGTCGCTCGCGCCCACCCGCTCGAACCAGATACCGATGATCAGCATGAGAGCACCGGCGATCAGCGCGGGAAACACGATCGGGTACGTATCCTGTCGCATGTGCGAGTTCCTCCTTTCAAAAACGATACAGCGCCACGCGGCGTTCATCAAAGATGTCGGTCCGGGGGGCCACGTTCTTGTCGCCGGCCGCGGAAAGGTCGATTCGAACGACGGCTTCTCTGGGATCGTTCGCGGAGGCATGGGCCAGCACCGCGCCGTCCGGACCGACGACGACGCCGGTCTGCCGGTTTGCGCCGGCGACGAAGACGCGGTTTTCGAGGGCCCGGGTTCGGAGCAGGGCCAGATCCTCGGGCGCATCGAAGACCAGCAGGATCTCCAAACCTTCCAGGGCAAGGCATCTTGGCCCGGTGAACGATCGGACCGCCTGCCCGGAGACGCACCCCACCCGGGCTGGCCCCAACGTGAACAAGTCGGTCCGCACGGGAAACGTCGCTGCTCGAATGCCAAAGGCGTTGGCCAGCATCGCCAACCGCTCGGCCGATTCCTCCCGGGTCATGTTCGCGAGCAGGACCTCGACCCCTTGGCGCTGCAGCGGTTGGAGGAGGTTCTCGCCCATGCCGCCGGTGAATCGGCCCTCAATCACCTGGGTAGGCACGGCGGCCACGGTGACCTCACGCACCTGGCCGCTCGCGGGCCGCACCGGCGGCCGATCGTCAAGCAGCCGTTCGCGCCACGCATCCGCTACCCACACGCGTCGGGAGGCCCCGCGCGGCAGCTCCGCGACGATCACGGCATCACCTTCCGGCGGGGCCTCGACGGCGACCGACCCGTCCGCTCGGACGATGCGGCTCATGCCCACGTAGTTGGTACCCGGCATCTCCATGCCGGCCTTGTCGGCGCAGATGAACGGCAGCCCGAACTCCCGAGCCCGAGCCTCGATCATGAAGCCGGTCTGCGGATTCTCGTATTCCCCCGGATTACGGGCGGCATTGATCCAGCAGGTCGGCAGGGCAATCAGCTCCGCTCCGTCGGCCGCCAGGGTGGCGATGATCTCCGGCACCCGGGCTTCAGCACAGATGGCCACGCCGATCCGCCCGACCGGCGTGTCGAACGCCCGGATCTGGTCACCTGGAGTGTACCAGTCGCGGTCCGCATTCCACAGAAACCGCTTGCGCGCCCGGCCGACCTCACACCCGCGGTGGTCGATGACCACGGCCGTGTTGTGCAGGGCCGCCCCGGTGTCCTCTACGAACCCGCAGACCAGGGTCATGCGGTGTTTTGCGGTCCGCCGGGCCAGCCAGGCCACGAACGCTTCACTGCTCAGATGGTCGCCTTCACGGTAGGAGCGTATCGAGCCGAGGAGATAGGCGGGGTAAGCACATTCCGGCAGGATGAGCAGTTCAGCATGCCGGGCGGCCGCCTGGGTCATGGCCTGCTCGATGGACGCGAGCGTGGCGCCGGCCTCGTTCATCAGCCGAGCGGTGATCTGGCCGGCGGCAAGTCGGATCCTACCTGGTTGCGGTTCCATGGCGGCCCCGATCGTAGGATGCGCGCCCTCGCTTTGCAACGCTCTTGGGTAATCCTATAATTCGTACTGCTGGAGGCATGAAGCACGATTATGGCTGAGCGCGACTACTACGAAGTGCTGGGTGTCTCACGGAGTGCAACTCCTGACCAGATCAAGAGCGCCTACCGCAAACTAGCCAAGAAATTCCACCCCGACCGCAATCCCGACGACAAGACGGCTGAATCCAGGTTCAAGGAGGTTCAGGCGGCCTACGAAGTGCTCAGCGATGCGCAGCAGCGTCAGCGGTACGACACGTTCGGTTACACCGGGCCGCGTTCGGGTGAAGGTCCGCAAGGCTGGCGTTCGGGTCCGGCCCACGAGCACGTCTATACCTGGCGGAACGGCGGTGGCCCGGACATCCCGGTGGAGAATCTGGAGGACCTGTTCCAGGTTTTTGCCGGCCAGGGCGGCTTCGGCGGATTGGGCGGCGGCGGGCGCGGCGGGGGCGCCGCCGATGGCATCTTCGAGCAGTTCTTCGGCGGAAGACGGGGACGCGGTGGTCGCAGCGGTCGTGGGGGGCGTGATCGGACCTCAGAGGCGGCCGAGGGCTACCAGAACGCGGGCCAGGACATCGAACACCCGGTCAGCTTGACGTTCGAACAGGCGGTCCACGGCACGGCCCTGGATCTGCAGCTGACCCCGGCGGGCGGGGGTGTGGCGGAAGCCGTCCGAGTGAAGATTCCCCCGGGTGTGGCCGAGGGCCAGCGGGTTCGCGTCCGCGGCAAGGGCGGGCCCAGTGTTCCGGGCCGTCCGTCTGGCGACCTTTACATTGTCTGCCACATCCGGCCGCACGCGTTCTTCCGACGCATGGGCCATGACATCTACCTCGAATTGCCCCTCACGATTAGCGAAGCGGTGCTGGGCACCAAGGTCGAGATCCCCACGCTGGAGGGTAAGAGCGTCCTGACCGTACCCCCGGGCACGCCGAGCGGCTCGAAGCTTCGGCTCAAAGGCCAAGGGGTCAAACCGCCGGGCGACAAGCCGCCGGGCGACTTGTTCGCCGTGGTTCGGATCGTTCCCCCGAAATCGCTCACCCCGCGGCAGCGAGAGCTGTATGAGCAACTGCGCATGGTGGGTGAGGATTTGCCCCGTCAGGGGCTGGGCTGGTGAAAGGAAGTCTTCGGATGGCCGGCGTCGAGGAAAACCGCCGTCAACGCACTGCTCTGATCCTCGTCCTGTTCGGAGCGGGCCTGATCATTCTCGGCTTCATCCTCAGCCTTCGTCAACAGGAGGAAATGGAGACCGTCACCAAGCCGGTGACGACGATGAGCGCCGAGCAACGATCTTCGTGGGCCCAGGCGATCCGGCAGTTTCTTTTCTTGATGCTTGTCATTCTCGGCGTGTTTTCCGTCGGTACCTTGGCCTTTCTGCGTTGGAGCAGGCGATTCCGGCAGTGGCTGCTGCACAAACCCCCGGCGGCCACGCCGAACGGGGATGTCTGGGCGATGCACCGTTTGCCCGAGGAGGAGAGTCAGGAATCGCCGCCCGAAGAGCCGCCGCCGGGTACACGGGAGTGACCTCTGGGAGGCAGATTGTGAGCAGTGAGCTTCTACTGGATGAGGCACTGGGCAGTACTCCGGTGATGGATGAGGGCATCGATCAGGCGCGGCCGCGGCAACCGCGTCTCATCCAGGCCCTGATTGCCATGACCGCGGGTATCGCCGCCCTCATGGTCATTGGCATCGTCACCGCGGGCGTCATCATGGGGGCGCCATCTGCCGCCGGCCGCGGAGGCCCCCTGCTGGCTGTCGTCGTGCTGCTCGCCTTCGGTCTGAGTGCCTGCGGGCTCATGATTGTCGGGATCTGCGTGCTGCGCAAGCTGAGCCAGCTGTCGGAACAGGCGGCCTCGATCGAACACGGTACCTCGGTTCTGGCCGAGCGGAGTGTCGCCCGGCAAGCGGAAGAGAAGTCGGCGATCGGCCAGCTGGATCTGACCGAGCTGCCCCGGCTCATGACCGAGATCCGCGACATCCTGCTTCTGCCGGAAGAGCATCGCCAGCGACGGTTCGAGCAGATCATTGAATCCGAGTTCACCCAGCGTCTGGCCCGGGCCCGGCAGTGCACGGCGTCACGCGACTTTCACCACGCCCGCGAGGAGCTCAATATCCTGGCCGCCCGATTCGGCGAGGATGATCGCATCCGTGAGGCCCGAGGCACGCTGGAGCGAGTGGCCAAGGCCGCCGAGGAGCAGGATATCGTCAGTGTCCGCCGCCAGATCCAGGACTTCATGGGTCTGAACCGGTGGGACGAGGCCGAGAAGCTGGCCCGCGAGCTGACCGACAAGTACCCGAGCGCTCCCGACCCTGTCGCCCTCATCGAACACGTGTGCCGCGAACGCCAGGTTTACGAACAGCGGCAGCGAGTCCGGATCCTCGAGGAGATCCAGGGGTACGTTCATCAGCGGCGGTGGAAAGAAGCCGCGGAGGGTACTCGCCAGTTCCTGGTCAGGTTCCCTGTCGGCCCCGACGCCGACAACCTCCGTACCCAGATCGATACGCTCGAGGCCAATGCCGAGATCCAGATCCGCCAGCAGCTCGAGAATCAGTTCAAGGACTGCCTCAAGCAGCAGCAGTACTGGGATGCCCTGGCCCTGGCCCGGCGGATCGTCACCGAGTACCCCTTCAGTCCGCAGGCCAATGCCCTCCGCGGGCGGGTCGCTCGGCTGGAGGAACTGGCCCGGACTCACCAGCCGCAACGCTAGGTCTATTCGCCAAGCGTTCTCGGGCCACGGACGGGCAACCGTCCTGGCCGCGTGCCCAGGGAAGATCCTCCATGCGATGCATGGGTTTCGTTTCAGGTTCAAGAGTGCCTTCTGCCGATATCCTCTTTTGGACGAGGCACTTACATCAGGCTGGCGCGGTCGAGCTCACGGATTCAGGACTCGCGGATTCGCGATCCCGGCGGCACGTTCCGCGTCGCTGCTACGATGAATGGTGTCGTTTTCAAAGGTGGACGGCAGAGAGTCTCTGCCTCTTATCAACCGAGGTTAACATGAGCTTCAAAATGATGCGGAGCGTAACGGTGGGTATCAGCGTTCTGGTCATGAGTGCGGGGGCGCACGCGGCGGTGACCCTCGACGCCGAATACACCGGCGGGGCATTCGGCACCCTGATTGTGACCAACCAGTCCGATGAAGCCACTCCCCTGACGATCGTGACGCCAGGCGGTGGGCCGAGCGTCCGCCTCACCTCGGCCAAGAACATCACCGTCAATGCGATTTCGGGCGTAGCTGTGGTCGGCTCGGGCACTACCTCGGTGCTCGTCACAATCAACGACGGCGCTTTCGTCGGGGCCACCGGCTTCCATTACGTGGGCAATGGCCAGGATGACCTGATCACGCTGGGCAATGCGGCCACTACAACCCTCTTCAACACGAGCAACCTGGGTAACGTATCCGGGATTGTCATCGACACCTCAACCACCTTGGGTGGAAACGACACCCTGACCATCGATTACACGGTGATGACCTGGGGGGGCGGATCATTCACAACCACCGACGTGGGTGGGCTCAACTCGCTCGCGACCATCACCATGAACGCCAGTGGGTGGATCCGAAATAGCGTCGGGGGCACAGGGGACATTTCCCTGCTCGCGATGACGTCGATCACCATCGCGGGCAATGGCCTGACGCTTGGGACGGGAGGGATCTGGCTCGAAGCCCCGACAGTCACCATTGCCAACAGCACGGTGACTTGCGCCACCATGAGCGTCACCGCCGACAATCTCGTTCTCGGCGACGGCAGCGGGGCGGCCGACAGCGCCATCCTTCGACTCGCGGGAGCGGATCAGATCTCGGGTTTGCCCAACGTCAGCGTCGCATCGGACGGCAAGCTGGACCTAAATGGCCAGAGCGAGAGCATCGGCACCCTGACCATGGACGGCGGCACCGTCGCCAGCGGAGCGGGCACACTCACCCTGGGTGGCAATGTCACCGTGGCCGGCACGACCAACGCGACCGCGACGGTGAGCGGCAACCTGAACCTGGGCGGCGCCACGCGGACCTTCACCATTGCCAACGGTGGCGCCGATGTGGACTGCCAGATCGGTGCGGTGACCTCCAACGGCGGCGTGACCAAGGCCGGGCCAGGCACCTTGCAGCTCACCGGCGCGAATACCTACGCCGGGGCAACCACCGTCAACGCCGGTGTCCTCCAGGTCACCGGCAGCATCGCCAACAGCGCGACGACCCTGACGGCCGGCACATTCGGCGGAACGGGTGCGGCCGGAACGATCACCGCGACCGGCGGCAGCCTCGCCCCCGGGGTCAGTCCCGGGGCTCTGGCGTGCGGCACTCTGACCCTCAGCGCGGCCAACACCCTGAACCTGGAGATCAACGGCACCGCGGCCGGTGCTCAGTATGATCAGCTCAATGTGACCGGTTCGGTCGACCTGAGTGGCGCGACCCTGGGGATCGATCTGGGCGTGTTCACACCGTCGGCTGGAGACACATTCACGATCATCAGCAACGACGGAAATGATGCCGTCGTCGGCCGGTTCGCCCAGGCCCAGAGCATCACCATGAACGGAGTGTTGTTCCTCATCGACTACACCGGCGGCGACGGCAATGACGTGGTCCTTCTGGTCCCCTGGGCAACCGCCACGCTCGGCTCGCTCTCGGTGAGCCCTGGCACCCTGACGCCCGCGTTTGACGCCCTGACGACGTCCTACGCCGTGGCCGTGGCCAGTCAAACCACAAGCATCGCGGTCACGATCGCGCCGGCTCAACAGAACGCGGTGATCACGCTCAACGGGAACACAGTGACGCCCGGCGCAGCGACCAGCGTGAGCCTCAACCCGGGAGCCAATGTCATCCACGTCGTCGTGACCGCCCAGGACACGACCACCACCGAAGAATACACCATCACCGTGAACCGGGCCCCGTCCGCTGGCTCATCGATCACGGGACTGACTAACCTGACGCTGACGCCGGGTACCCTGGTGCCGGCGTTCGACGCGGACACGCCCACCTACTTGGTGGACGTGGACAGCGACACGTCCACGATCCAGGTCGTCCCCACCCTCCGAGACGTCAGGGGCATCCTCAAGCTCAACGGCATCCAGCAACAGAGCACCGCACCCTTTGTTCTCGATCTCGCCGTCGGCGCCAACGTACTGACCATCGAGACGATCTCAGAGAATCGGTCCTTCCGACGCGACTATCAGGTCACCATCAGCCGGGCGGCGTCCACCGATGCGACCCTGGCAACACTCGCGGTCACGCCGGGCGAACTCTCACCGACCTTCGACACCAACGTGACCTCCTACACGGTGGCGATGGAGTACGCCATCCCCGTGATCGGTATCACACCGACCGCCGCAGAGGCCAACGCGACCATCACCGTCAACGGGACCGCCCAGGTGAGTGGTACGATCACGGTGTTGCCCGTGGCCGTCGGATCGAACTCGTTCTCGATCGTGGTGACCGCACCGGATGGGACGACGCAGAAGAGTTACACACTGACCGTGACTCGTGCCGCTGAAACAACAACGAGTCTATTGCCCCTGCTGCCCTGCGGCACGCTCGGGGCAACGGAGCTGGGCATGATGATGGCCGGCCTATTCCTGCTTCGGGGAAACCGGCAATCGTTCAGAGCCACGAAGTGATGCAGTAACGCATCGAGGAAGATGCGGCCGCGTCGACACCGATGATCGCGATGCGCGTCTTCCTGGCCACACCGGAAGAAACGGCCTCCCCGGCCGTCGGTCCCCGGATCATGCCCGCGGCGACCAGGCTTGCCGGCACCGCCGCACAGGCTTTCAGCACCTCTCTCCGAGCCATGTGACGATTTGTGGCTTCTCCTCCCGGATCTTCTGACGATCCGCATGCGACCGGACGCCCGAGGAGGAATCAGGAGGCGTGACCCTTGTTCTCGCTCTCCGGCTCATCCAGCAGTTCATAGTAGCAGTTCCGTTTTCTCGGTTGCCAGCCTGCGTCGGCAATGAGGTAACGGATCTCCTTCTCGTTTAGCCGATAGGTTGTGCCGGCCGCGGAGACGACGTTTTCCTCCATCATCACCGAGCCCATGTCGTTGGCTCCGAAGAACAAGGCCAGCTGGCCGATCTTGGGGCCCTGCGTCACCCAGCTTGCCTGCAGATTGGGTAGGTTGTCGAGCATGATCCGGGCGATAGCCAGCGTCTTAAGGTACTCGTGGGCACCCGCCAGAACCAGGTGCTTGCCGTCAGGAGGATCGGTGCAGTCCGCGGGGCGCTGGCGGAGCCGGCCCAGGGGCGTCTTTTCCGGCTGGAAGGTCCAGCAGATGAATGCGGTGAACCCGCCGGTCTCGTCCTGGAGCTCGCGGACCCGGGCCAGGTGTTCGATCCGCTCCGCAACCGTCTCGATGTGCCCAAACATCATGGTGATGCTGGTCTTCATGCCGACCAGGTGAGCCTGACGCATGACCTCGAGGTACTCGCTGGTTCGGGTCTTGCCGCGGCTGATCTTGTCGCGCACCCGGTCGACCAGGATCTCGGCCCCGCCGCCGGGGATAGTGTCCAGGCCCGCCTCCTGCAGGCGAAGCAGAACGTCGCGGATGGGCATGCCAAAGACCTGGTGGAACGCGAAGATCTCTGGTGGGCTGAAGGAGTGAACGTGAACTCTGGGGAAGCTCTTCTTGATGAACCTCAGCAGGTCGATGTACCACTGGAACGGCAGGATTTCAGGTGGCACCAAGCCGCCCTGCATGAGAATCTGCGTGCCGCCGATGTCAACGAGCTCCTGGATCTTGCGGCCGATTTCCTCGAAGCTGAGCACGTATCCGCCCGACGAACCGGTGCGACCACGGGTCGAGCCGGGGGGAGCGGCCTTGAAATTGCAGAAGGTGCACTTGGCCGTACACCAGTTGGCGTAGTTGATGTTGCGGTCGACGACGTAGGTGCGATATGACTCCGGGTGAAGACGAGAGGTGATCTCATGCCCCCGGCGACCCAGCTCGTGGATCGAGCTCTCGGAGTACAGGGCCAGAGCCTCGGCGGGACTAATGCGCATGAGGGCTCGCTCTCCCTGTAGCCAGAGCGCTGGGCGTTGAGTACGCCGCGACCTCCTCTTCCATCATCGCCATGGTCACAAACCGTTCGATCCCCTGTCGGGCGGCGGGGGTGATCCGATAGGTGAGGTACTGAGTGAGGTAGCGGACGGCCAGATCCACCGGCCAGCCACGATCGGGAGCATGGCGAGCGGCCAGTTCACCGGCCTTGGCGACGCCTCGATCCCGGGCCTCGTTCAGCATCGTGCCCAGCTCCTGATTCATGGCCAGACCAGCGGGGGCGACCCAGACCGCGAAGACAAACGGCAAGCCGGTCCATTGTTTCCAGGCCTCACCCAGGTCGATGTTGTACTCGAAGCCGACCATGGCCGTGGTGACCACTTTGTCTCCGATAAGCAACACCGATTCACAGTCCCTGATGGACGAGGCGGGTGGAAGCGGGATCTGCTTCAGACGCCGGTGATACACATGCTCCCAGATGAGCCGTGCCAAGCGTACGGAAGTGTGCGAATCCCCGTCCACGTGCAGGACAGTCATCGACTCGGGGGGAACACGGGAGTAGACCCGCACGGTCAGGGTCTGTCCGTCAGACGCAATTCCGGCGTCGGAGACCTGCTCCCAGGCTCCCCCCGCCCGGGCCCAGTCAATGACCGGCACCAATGCCGCGTCCACTTGACCGGCCTTCAGCATACCCGCCAAGGCTGATGGCACCGCGAAGTGAAGTTCCACGTCCGGGCGCCCCTCAAGGCCCTCGATGAGCGGCTTGGAGTTCAGGAACTTGACCACGCCCAATCTGACGGTTTTCGTTGAGCCATGCATGGCCCGCGATTATACGGCTTTTCGCAACCGGCGGTATCTTCGCTATAATGCCTCCTCCTTCGGGCCGTGGTGGTGGTCGGAACGCCGCTGACAGGTAACTGGGATGGAGTATGAGACCTTCTGCCCTCGACGACTGCGTCACGCGATTTCATCGCGATCGTTCCAGCACGCCCTTGAGGTGCTGGCCGAGGCCACATCCGCCACCCTCGTGCTTTTTGACGCAGTTGGCGACGTGCTCGCCGGCCCAGTGCCCGGCAATTCTCTCATCCGGGCTCTGCTGACTACAGATCAAGGCCGCTCCCTGGTCCTGGCCACCCATAAAGCGTGCCTCAACAATACCTGCCCTGACGATCCAGCGTCACCCTCTGGCCGTCTGGCCAGCCTCCTGGGGTGCTTCGCCATCCCACTCACCATTGCGGATCGGCGAGCGGGGTCACTGACCATTGCTGACCAGGGGAATGGTCCTGTCCCGGGGCAGATGGTATCGGCGATCGCGGCCCAAGCGGGCGTGGACGAGGGCGTTCTCCAGGAGGCCGCCAGCCAGCTTCAGCCGTGGACGCCTGCCCAGGCTTCGGCCGCCCGGAGTCTTGGCCAGCTTCTGGGCGATTTGTTCGGTGAGCTGTGTGCCAAGGAAAGTGAGCTCGATCGCCGGGTGGAGGAACTCAACGCGGTCTACAACATCGCCGGCCTCATGGCCGCGTCGCAGGATTTGAAGCAGGTGTTGCACAAGGTGGCGGCGGTGGTCTGCGACGTCATGAAAGTCAAGGCGTGCAGTATCCGACTTCTGGACGAGGCCACCGGCCAGCTGGCGATCATGGCCGTCCACAATCTCTCCGACGTGTATCTGAACAAAGGTCCGGTGACGATCGACGAGAACCCGATCGACGCCAAAGCTCTGCAGGGTCAGATGATACGAATCTTCGACGTCCCCGATGATCCGAGGATTCGCTACCCCCAGGAAGCTCGCCACGAAGGCCTGGTCAGCCTGCTGGTCTGCGGCATGATCTACCGCGGCAAGCCGGTCGGCGTGCTCCGCGTCTACACCGGTGAGTCCCATGTGTTCACCCCGTTTGAGGAGTCTCTGCTTCAGGCAGTCGCCTCCCAGGTCGCGGCGGGCATCATCAATGCCCGGCTGTTCGCCGAGACCCTTGAGGCGGAGCGAGTCTCCCGCCAGCTGGCCTATGCGGGTGAGGTCCAACGGCGGATGATCCCGGCCAACCCGCCCTGCTGCGAGCGGGTCGAGATCGGTGCAGTTTACAGGCCGACGTTCGACGTCGGCGGTGATTTCTACGACTTCATCGTCCTGGCCAGGAACAACCTGGGGGTGGCCATCGCGGATGTCTCCGGCAAGGGTGTTCCCGCCTCGTTGCAGATGGCCTCGCTTCGCGCAGCCCTGAGAGTGAACGCCCACCACATGTACCACATTGACCGCATCCTAGCCGAGGTCAACCGCCACATGTGCCGGGACACGACAACCGGGGAGTTCGCCAGTCTCTTCTACGGCGTGATCAACGCGGCCAGCGGGCGGTTCACCTACTGCAATGCGGGCCACAATCCCCCCATGCTGCTGCGTCAGGGTGAGATCCAATACCTGGAGACCGGAGGCATCGTCCTTGGTATCGAAACCGAGGCGACCTTCGAGCGCGGCCTTATCGATCTGCAGATGGACGACGTCCTGCTCCTCTACACCGATGGCGCGGTCGAAGCCCTCAACTTTGCCGACGAGCAGTTCGGCACCGACCGGCTCACCGATTCACTCCGCCGCTATGCCGACCATCCTGCCCAGCGTATCGCTCAGAACATCCTCTGGGACATCCGGCGGTTTCGCGGACTCGCCGACCGAACCGACGACCTGACGCTGGTTGTGCTGAAGGTTCACTGACGGCCGGCGTCTGACCGCCTTCGAATCCAGCTTCCTCGGATGCGTGGCCTCTCGCCACGAAAGTTGATGAGGGTGTGGGGCGCGCCGAGCACCCACCAGCGTCTGGTCGACTGACTGCGAAGCCGGGCTTTTTTGTGTCAAAAACGGCACGTAGCTGCGCCCCGGTTCAATTCGTGGTGTATCTTTGAGATGGGAACTCGGCCCTATAGGGCTGAGAGGTCGGGGATCATCCCATTTGCGGGCTGTGCGCATTGCATATGCAAGTCTCTGCTCTGAAAGGAGATAGCAGATGCAGCGGTCAGTTTGGTACGTCCCGCATCGGCAGTTGAGGACCGTCGCTGCCCGAAGGGAGGCGTCTCGGATTGCCGGCTGCGTCGCCGCCGGCGTGGAGCCTCTTTCCGCGCAATCACTCCACGAACAGGAGACCCAGCTGTTCATCGCCTTGCACACCTGTGCGTATCGGGCCATTTCCATTGCCAAGCAGCGAGGCAGCAACTCCGCCCGGAGCAAAGTTTGGGTGGCTCGGTGGCAGTTGATCCGCAGTCATCTTCTTGAGCGAAACCTCGGATTGGCTCACGCCATGTCCGGCCGGTTCAGCGTTCGCCAAGCCGAACACCTGGTGGACGATGACGATCTGCTCAGCGAGGCCCTCTGCGCCCTCTCGCGAGCCGTAGATCGGTTCAATCCCTGGAAGGGATACCGCTTCAGCACGTACGCGTGTAACGTCATCATGCGGGCCCTGGTTCGGGCGTCGCGGCGCGAGAATCGCTACCATCGCCTGTTCCCATTCCAGCACGACGCCGCTCTCGAGCGGCCCGGACCGCCGTCGGATGTCGACACCGAGCTCTACGTTGAACGACTCGAACGAGTCCTCGACCACAACCTCGGGTCGCTCAGCGATCTGGAACGTAGCATCATCACCCAGCGGTTTCCCCAGAATCTGCCGACCAGCCGGACCTACCGCGATATCGGCCGCTCCATCGGCCTGAGCAAGGAGCGGATTCGGCAGATTCAGAACGTGGCCCTGGCCAAGTTGCGTGAGGCCCTGGAACGCGACCTCGTCCTGAAATGAAGGCCATATCTGCCCGGTGAACCCGAGGCGGCTCTGTTGCCCGGCGCGGCTGAAATCCACCAGGACCTGCGTCTGTGCCAAGGTCTGCTTCCCCGAGGCGAGCTCTCCGCTGGATCGCGCGGTGACGAACGGGTATAACTTGCCACTGTTGGGCGATTCATCGTTCCGCTCACATCCATTTCACACTGAAAGGAGAAACCGATGGCCCGGCGAGCCTTCTCCCGGCGACGTCTCGTGAAAGGTGCCGCGGCCGGCGCGGCGAGTCTGTCTATGATCAGGAGCCTGAGCCCGGCCCTGGGCACTCTGGGGGCCAACGAGCGTATTGTCACCGGCCACATCGGAGTCGGCGGGCAGGGCACCGCCCACCTGCACGGGCTGGCGCGAATGAAGGACATTCGCGTCGGTGCGGTCTGCGACGTTGACCCGGGCCGTCTGAACAACGCCGTCAAGGTGGCCGGATCCTCGCCTCAGACGTTCAAGGACTTCCGCAAGCTGCTGGAGATGAAGGAGGTCGACGCGGTCTTCGTCGTCACCCCCGGTCACTGGCACGTCATTCCGGCGATCCAGGCGTGCGCTGCGGGCAAGGATGTCTTTGTCGAGAAGCCGATTGGTCGCACCGTGGCCGAGGGGCGGGCGCTGGCCAGGGCGGCGAAGAAGTACAACCGCGTCACCCAGAACGGCACCCAGCAGCGGTCCACGCCCCTGTGGATCAACGCTGTCCAGCGGATCAAGGATGGCGAACTCGGCAAAGTCAACATGATCCACGTCTGGAACGTGTGGAATCCGCGGGAGATGTTCGGCGATCTCGGCAATCCGCCGGACAGCGATCCGCCGCCGGGCGTAGATTACGACATGTGGCTCGGCCCGGCCCCCAAGCGGCCGTTCAACCCCCTGCGCTGGCATGGATCTCATTATTTCTTCTGGGATTACGGCGGGGGCATGATGAGCGAATGGGGCATCCACCTGTTCGACGTCGTGACCTGGACCATGGGGCCCGAGATGAGGAGCGTGGCGGCCGTCGGAGGCAAGCACGTCTTCAAAGACGCCCGCGAAACCCCGGACACGGCCAGCGCGGTCTTTGAATGCCCCGGCTACACGATGGTTTACTCGATGCGCCACGGGAATGGCTGGCAGCCCCACGGCCAGATGGACCACGGCATCGAGTTCTTCGGCACCGAGGCCACGCTCCAGATCAACCGGAACGGCTTCCAGATGTTCCACGACGGCGACCGGGCAACCCGCAAACCCTACTACAGCGAGAAGGGCGATACCGTTCTTGTCGAGCACGAGCGGAACTTCTTCGACTGCATGAGGACGCGCCGCCGCACCAACGCTGACGCCGAGACAGGCCATCTCGGTGCGGTTCTCGGCCACTTGGCCAACATCTCCTACCGGGTCGGACGACGGGTTCGCTGGGACGCCAAGACGGAGACCATTCTCGACGATCCGGAAGCGAACAAGCTCCTGGAGTTCCATCCTCGCGATCCATGGCGACTCGAGTAACCCCGATTCCGACCGGAACGATTGAGGGGCTGGGCGGCGGAGCTCTGTCCCGGCCGGCATCACGGCCGCCGGGGGCGATTCCGCGGCGAAGTTCGCTTGCGTGTCGAATCTCGATCGAAGCCGGAGCCCGGTTTCACTCCGAGGCAGACGCGGTGGAAAGCGGCCTCGATCAAGAGGTCATTGAGGTCAGACGAGAGGCCTGGATCGCCAGTTTCAGCATGTCCATCAGATCGGTGAGCTGGGCGAACAGCTCTTCGAAAGCCGCGATCAGGACCTGGTGGCGAATGACTTGGGTCTCGGGCTTCTCCGTAGCCGGGGTGATGCCGCCGCCCTGCTTCAGGGCGGTGGTCTGCCAGGTGGTGTGATTCACCTGGGCCTTGCCGACCCGGGCGGAGGGGCCAGTGCCCGTCGTGGTGTCGTCGCCGTAGCTGCACAGTGAGGTCGCGGACAGCAGAACCGCCATGGCGACACCCGCCGTGATCTTCCGCGTCTTCGTGGTCATGGGGCGTATCTCCGCTTGAGACCCCGCCTCAAGCCCGGTGCGGGGTCTGACCAAGTCGTCACCTGCTTGTACGACCGGTCCGCGTCCTGGGATGCGGACCGCTGGTTCTTCCTTCGGCACGAAACGGGGTGTAACTCAAGACGAAACTTGAGGTTACCGGTCAAGCCGGCGGGGGTTCCTGCTCTCCGGCTTCATCCCCGGGAGCCTCCTCGCCGGCGTCCACGTCATCATCAACGGTCTCGGTCTCGGTCGCCCCCTCCTCCGACCGAGCTTCGTCCTCCGCGTCCAGATCCACCTCGCCGTCTTCCTCCTCGGCCGCCACTCCCGGTCGCGGAGCGCCCGAACCGCTGGCCTCCTTGGCATTCTCGGCGTCGTCCGGCACGATCTTGGCCACGGCGACCACCTCGTCGCCTTCACTGATCCGGATGAGCCGGACCCCCTGCGTGGCCCGCCCGATATCGCGCAGCTCGGACAGATCGGTTCGGAGGGCGATTCCCTGGGCGGTCACGACCATGAGCTCGTCGGTGTCGACCACGCTCATCATGGCGACAACGTTGCCGTTGCGTTCAGTGGTCTTGATATTGATGACGCCCTGACCGCCGCGTTTGGTCTTGCGATACTCGGTGACCGGAGTTCGTTTGCCGAACCCGAACTGGCAGATGCTGAGCAACGAGGCGGCCTCGTTGGTGACCACCAGATCGACGACTCGGTCATCACGGCGGAGCTTCATGCCGCGCACACCGTGGGCCGTACGACCCATGGCCCGCACATCCTGCTCGGTGAATCGCACCGCCTGCCCGCCCCTGGAGCCGAGCACGATTTCGTCCGCGCCGCTGGTTTCGGCCACACCGATGAGCTCGTCGTCGGGATCCAGGCCCATGGCGATGATGCCATCGGCCCGCGGATGGCTGAACGCGCTGAGCGGCGTCTTCTTGACCACGCCTTTGGCGGTGGCGAAGAAGACGAACCGTTCCTCGAAGGTGCGGATGGCCAAAACGGCCTTGTGGGTCTCGTTGGCCTGCATGCGGAGCAGGTTGGCGATGGCCCGCCCGCGACTGGCTCGCTGGCCCGGGGGGATGTCGTAGACTTTCAGCCAGTAGACCCGCCCGCGGTTGGTGAAGACCAGCAGGTAGTCGTGGGTACTGGCAGAGAACAGATGCTCGAGGAAATCGCCTTCCTTGGTGTCGCTGCCTTTGACACCCTTGCCGCCGCGTCCCTGCTTGCGGTAGGCGTCGACCTCGACCCGCTTGATGTATCCGTCGCGCGAGATGGTGACAATGACCGGCTCGTCGGGGATCAGCTCCTCCATCTGAAACTCGGTGACCTCGCCGGTGATTTCACAGCGGCGCTTGTCGCCGAACTTGTCGCGCATCTCATAGATATCCTCGCGGATGATGTCCAGCACCAGCGTTTCGTCGCGGAGGATGGCCTCGTAGCCCTCGATCTCCTCCGAGAGCCGCACATACTCCTCGGCCAGCTTCTCCATCTCCAAACCGGTGAGGCGTTGGAGCTGCATGGAGAGAATCGCGTCCGCCTGGGCGCCGGTCAGTCGCTGGTCGGATGTTGTCGCCAGCCGGACGAAGCGCTCGGGCAGCATTTTCATGAACGCCGCCTGCTCCGGCAGGCGCAACCCACGGGCCATGAGCCGCTCCTTGGCGGCAGGCGGGTCCGGCGAAGTCTTGATCAGCTCGATGATCTCGTCGATGTCGCCCACGGCCAGCAGCAGGCCCTCGACGATATGAGCTCGCTGGCGGGCCTTACGCAGCAGGAATTGTGTCCGGCGGCGGATCACCTCTTTGCGGTGGTCGATGTAGATGTCGATCAGCTGGCGAATGTTCAAAGTCCGCGGCTGGCGGCCCACGATCGCGATGTTCATGATCGTGTAGTTGGTCTGCAGCGGCGTGAACTGGTAGAGCTGGTTGAGGACCACGTCGGCGTTGCCGTCCCGCTTCAGCTCGACCACCAGCCGGGTCGCATGCTTCCGGTCGGACTCGTCGCGGACGTCGGACACGTCGGAGAGCTGCCCGCTCTTGATACAGGCCACAATCTTGTCGCGGATCGTCGAACGCAGCACCTGATAGGGAATCTCGTCGATGACAATCAGGGTCTTGTTGCGGAGTTCCTCGGTGTGGGTCTTCCCGCGGAGGACAATCGAGCCGCGGCCGGTCCTGTAGGCGTCGGCAATCCCGCGACGGCCGCAGATATACCCCCCGGTCGGGAAATCCGGTCCGGGCAGAACCTCCAGGAGTTCATCGATGGCCACCTTGGGGTTGTCGATCACCTTGACGATCGCCTCGGCCATTTCGCGGATGTTGTGCGGAGGCATATTGGTGGCCATGCCGACTGCGATGCCGGTAGTGCCGTTGACCAGCAGGTTGGGGAACTTGGCGGGCAGGACCACGGGCTCCTCGAGCCGTTCGTCGTAGTTCGGCTCGAAGTCGACCGTCTCCATCTTGATATCGGTGAGCATCTCGGCGGCGGCCGCGGTCATGCGGGCCTCGGTGTAGCGCATGGCTGCCGGCGGGTCACCGTCCATCGAGCCGAAGTTGCCCTGCCCGTCGACCAGGGTGTAACGCATGTTCCATTCCTGGCCCAGGCGGACCAGGGTGGGGTAGATCACGCTTTCGCCGTGGGGGTGATAGTTGCCACTGGTGTCGCCGGCGATCTTGGCACACTTGAGATGCTTGGATCGCGGCCCCAGATTCAGGTCGTTCATGGCCACCAGGATTCGCCGCTGGGAGGGCTTGAGTCCATCGCGAGCGTCGGGCAGGGCACGCGAGATGATCACACTCATCGCGTAGGTGAGGTACGAGTCCTGGAGTTCCTCCACGATCGGCAGATCCGTGATGTGGAAATCACTGGGCGGAACAGCTTGCTCGGAATCGTGGGCCATCGAGGCTCCTCGTCAACAGGGCAGGCTCGGCCCACCGGCCGAAGCCCCCTCCTGGGCGTACAGAGAGTGGGATGATACCCGTTTTCGAGCTTGCCCACCAGCGCCGAGCCGACTTGGTCAGACCCGACGACGAGCCGCCAACGGGGCTCGTTCGACAGGATCGACTCGCGCCCTCGGCCGAGGCCGGAGCCTCCGGATCACTCGAGCACCACCCGCTTTCATCAGGGGGCGGGACCTGGACGGTCTTCCCAGAAAAGCTCGCACCGAGGGTGGGCAGGACCTCGCGAGCACGGTACAATAGGCACCCCGAACCGGATTGCGGAGCATTCCAAGCGATCTGGAAGTCGTCGCGCTGCCGGCTTGACGCCAAGCGCAGTCGAGTTGGGCGAATGGAGCTTGTCAGCCCGCGTCGTCCGCGCGACTCGAGGACGAGAAACTCGTGGTCGAAGGGCCGTTTCCTCGCCGCCACGGAGTCCACAAGGAGTTGAGATGCCAAGAAAAACGAAAGCCTTCAAGAGCAGGCGCAGAGAGGCGGCCAAGGCCGCTGCCCAAGGGAAGCCGAATGAGGCGAACCAGATCTGGCAGCAGATCACCGCAGATCGGGCGAGACTAAAAGCCGAGAAGGCGGCCAAGCGAACCGCCAAGAAGAAGGGCGAGAAGGTCTAGCCCCACCTCTTGGCCTGGACAGGCCCCGGGGGATGGCATCCGTGCACCAAGATGATCACACACAGCGCTTCCCGCCTTTGGCGTCGGAAGACGCGGGGCTCGACTATTGGCGAATCCAATGGGCTGGTTTCACGCATCAACCGGGGTGATCCTGGAGCCGATCGCCCCGATCATGAGCCGGCCGTCTCATCCTGAACGATCAAGCCGTCGTTGGTGCTCTCGATGCGAAGGAAGCGAGACAGGACGATCCTCACTTCGCCCGCCACCGGGCGGCTCCAATTCGCGCGGTATCTGCTTGCCTTGCCCTGTGACCACAGATGCCGGACTTGGAGATCCCCCTCAAAAGAGAACGCCTTAAGAACGGCATGGTAGGCATCCAGCGGCGAGACCGCAGGGGCCGTGGCGCTGGGCGTCTTTCCCATCGTACGCCTGGCGACATCCAAAGCTGCATCCGTCATGGGCTTCTCCTGACCGCGCAGAGGAGACCTTGACGGATCCCCTCCCGCGGATCATCCGTGGTTTCACCCTGCAGATGGTGTGCCAATGCCGCGAGAACTTGCATCCACGCCGCTCATCGACATGTAAACCATTCCCGCCAGGGCGGTTACATGGAGTGCATCGACCCTGAAGGAAGACGGGGGGGCGATTCCCAAGCTGGAATCCCTCGATTGGCACAACTCGGCCCGTGCCATTTGGGCAGAGGGATCCCGGTCTCCCGGGGGAGGTTGGGCTGCGACATGCGGGGTCGAACCCTCGATTTCGAGCCCTGGGGAAGTGCCACAAACGTCGCGATCCGAGCGAGACCGGGGAGCAACTGGCGTGGATGATTGGCGCCGGGAAGCGTACCCGGCACACCCCGCCCCAACCGTTCTCAGCGATGTTGACCACCGAGCATCACGCCTTGCCTCGGGTCAGCGGACTTCACCGGTCGTCATGGCCGGCAGTCGGGAGTCGCCGCCATCGACCACGGGATCGCCGGGCCGGAGTAGCACTTGACGAACTCGCTCACGTCGGTGTCGGTGACACGCCCGTCGCCGGATCGCTCGAAGCACAGGCATGTTTCGGGCAAGGCCTCCCCTCCGAAACCAGCCCCGATGCAGAGCTGGAACAGGCCGAAGTCAACCATGTCCACCGTGCTGTCACCGTTGGCGTCGGCGAAGGGGAGGTTGCAGGCGCTCTGGAAGACCAAACCGTCCGCATGGGCGGCCGAACCGTCGCTGGTCGCACCGGTGAGTTCCCAAACCACAGTCATGACATCACCGAGGGCCACACCGGACACTTCGGCATAGGTCCAATCGTACCCCCCGCAACCGGTCGTGCAGGCATAAACCGGAGTGGCCGCGATCTCGCTGCCGCCGATTCCGCCTTCCAGAAGCCGGATAAGGACGGTGTTCTCACCACCGCCAGCGAAGTAACCCGCGAACCGGTACCGTCCGCCGGGACGGACCAAGAGGCTCTGCCAGGCCTGCTGGTCGCGCATGTTCCTGTCGACCCCCGTGGTCATACTCTGGTAATGGCCGTGTTCATCGGCCGGGTCCGGCAACGGTACGTTCCTCGGGCAGGTCGGCGCCCACAGGTTGTGATCACGCCATTTGTCGTCGCTGAAGTTCCATCCGGACGGGGGGCCGGCCAGGGCCGAGGGCGGCCCGCACTGGAGAGTCGCTTCCGGTAGTTCAAACTCACCGTTCATCAGGCCGTCGGCCAGAAGCAGGAACTTGCCCGCCAGAGTGCCGACGCAGCCCTCTTGAACCACGATCACGTCATAGTAGCCCGATGTCTGATCACGCAGATCGACTTCGCAGGTGATCCGGCTGTCGCTGAGGACGGCTTCTGCAGTGGCGTTGACCATGGCTCCGCTGAGGGCGTGCTTGAACACCACCTGCGGCGAACCGGAGAAGCCGGTGCCGGCGAGATTGGTGATATTCAGGCTGCCGTTATTGATGCCGCGATCCGGAGTAATGCCGGTCAGGGCGATAGGGTTCTGGCAGACGGACACCTGGAGATTGTCGGCGTGAGCCGCGTGCGGTGCATTGCCGTCGAGAGCGACTGTCCATTTCACCGTCATCAGGCCGGAGGTGGGCGTGCCGGTGGTCGACGCGAAGGTCCAGTCGTATTGGGAACCGGACGAGTGGATGGTCGTCTCACTGCCCAAGACCGCGGCGTTCTCGTCGCCGTCGAGCAGGGCGATTTTGACGGTGTTGTTTCCGCCGCCGGCGAAGTACCCGCTCAGGGTGTAGCTGGCTCCGGCGGTTGCGATGAATGTCTGGTAAATGCTGGCCTCGGCGCCGGCAAGCCCGTTGTCGTCGGACACCGTGCTGGCGTAGTGGCTGCCCTCGGGTAACGGGTTGCAGGTCGGGGCGAAAAGACTGGAATCGCGGAAGAGTACGGACCCGTAGCCATAGCTGGCCTGTTCGTGAGCGAGCCAATCGCTGGGAAAGCCGGGCACCCCGCCGGCCGGAACCGGGCAGGCCCCCGTGGCGGTGGGCGACTCAAAACTGCCGTTGCTGAAGGCCGGCAGAACCACGTTGAAGCCGGACGGCAAAACCGTCGTCGGACAGGTGGCGCCCGCGATCGTGGCGACCACGTGCCACCGGCCGATGGCCGCCGTGGTCAGCTTGAATTTGCAGGTCAGACTCTTGCCGTCACCGGCCACCACGACGGTAGTCGCCTTGATGTCCGGCTGGTCGGCCATCCTCAGATAGACAGTCGTATTGCCGGCGCCGGTCGCGAATCCGGTCCCGGTGATGGTGACGGCGGCGGCGGCGTTTCCGCGAGCCGCATAGGCCGGTGTGATCTCATCGATGGTGGGTGGATCTACGCAGGTCGTCTGGGCAAGAGAGCAGTCATCGAGGTGCAGAGCCCAGCCTTGGGTACCACCATTGAGGGCAGAGACCTTCACGGTCACGACGGAACTCACCGCCAGTCCGTTCACGAACAGGGGCAGCCATGCGTTGGTGGCCCCATTCGTCTGCACATACGACTTCTCGGCCAGGACCGAACCGGTCGGACTGGCCCCGTCGATGAGTTGCAGTTTGATGGTCAGTCCGCCCACGTCCATGTGACCGGCCCAGAACACGGCCGAGAACGTATACCACTGGCCCGGGGTGACACCGGCGACGGTCTGGTAGACGGTGTTCCCGGATGCCCCCCAGCCCTGCATGGATAAGTGGGCCACGTTGTCGCCGCCCGGGCAGGTGGGAATGTAGAGATCGTCGTTGCGGTCGCTGTACAGATCACCGGTGAGCGTATACCAACCAGTGATCGGCTGGGTATCACGATGGCAGTTATTGCCGAAGTCGGTCACCGAGATCACGCCGTTGGCATCTTGAAGGTTGGTGTTGGTCGCCCCGTTGCCCCCGACACCGATCCAGATCAGACGGATCGTGTCGGTTCCGCCGTCAGAGGCGGTACAGGGCGCGGCCACATCGGCGTTAATCGCGCTGGTCAGGGCAGCCTTGGCTGCGGCCTTGCCCGCGCCGGCGGCCACGGCCACCTGGACATTCCCGAGCAGGACCCCGTCGCCGGTGTCGAACTCGTAGACCCGGTTCGCCCCGGTGGTGTCGATCTCGACGGTGTCGCCGTCGGCCACGCCACCGGTGATCGCGATGCTGGCCCAAACCGCGATGGGGGGATCCTCGAACCCGGGATTGACCAGGAGATTCTGAGCCAGCGCGGACACGCTGACGCTCACAACGATTCCACACGCGAGTATGCGATACATGGTTCAGCCTCCTTCCACTGCGACAAACTAGATTGTACGCTTTGGCCGCGGAAATCAACAAATCGAGATATAAACGATTATAACATCGTTGCCGCCGGATGAACGTCATCCAACAACGAGGGGAGACCCTGGAGCCCGGTCGGCTTGGCCTGAGCGTAATCCAAGCCCGACGTCATTTCGTCTTGGCCGGTTGGCCAGGATCACCAGGAGGGCGTGTTGGGACGATGCCGAGGGGGGGGCAGGGCAAGCGTCCGATAATATCGCGACCTCAATGCAACCACGAAACCGAGGTGCGTTCGTGACGCCGGCAGGAGGATACATGGAGCCCGATATGACGAAGGGCCGATGAATAGGGGATGCGGACCCTGCGCGCCCGGGGGTCCAGCGAGGAGTAGCTGCCTATGGGAACCATCTCATCAAGCACCGGACTGGTGTCCGGTCTTGACATTCAGAGTCTGGTCGAGAGCCTGATGGCGATCGAGTCTCGCCCCCTGACGCTGCTGAAAGCGAGGATTGCCACCGCCCAGACGCAGCAAGCCGCCTACCAAACGCTCGGCAGCACGCTCAAGGCGGCCAAGAGCCCGATTCAGAATCTGTCTCGCGTGTCCACGTTCACGGTGCGGAAAGCGACGAGCAGCAACGAGGATGTGCTGACCGCCAGCGCGACCAACGGCACCTCCCTGGCCAACTACTCCTTTACCGTGCGGGCCCTGGCGGCCACCAACCAGCTCGTATCCACCGGGTTTCACGATCGTGACACAACAGCGGTCGGGGCCGGAACCCTGATTCTCGAGAGCAGCAACGCACGCGTCTCTCCGAACACAACCCTGGCAATGCTCAACGGCGGCGACGGCGTGAGTCGTGGGAAGATCCGCATCACCGACCGCTCGGGCCACACCACGGACGTCGACCTGAGGACTGCCACGACGGTCGAGGACGTGCTCGATGCGATCAATTCCCAGAGCGACGCCAATGTGCGTGTCACGGTGGAAGGCGATCATTTCGTGCTCACCGATCTGAGCGGGGGAACGACTTCCGATCTGCGCGTCGCGGACCTGAGCAACGGTCACACGGCGGCGGATCTGGGCATCGCCACTTCGTCATCGACGGGTCAGATCGTCGGCCAAGACGTGGTCAACCTGGCGGAATCCACGCGCCTGGCGCGGCTCAACGACGGCACCGGCGTCCGCTACAGCTCAAACCTCGTGTCCGACATGCGTTTCACTTTGGCGGACGGGAGTACCTTCGACGTCGATCTGGCCGACTCGATCAGCGAAGACACACAGCTCGCTCACCTGAACGACGGCGAAGGCGTGCGTCTGGGCGCGATCAGGATCACGAATCGCAGGGGTGAATCGGCGGAGGTTGACCTAACCGACGCTCAGACCGTGGGTGACGTCAAGGACGCCATCGCCGCCGCCGACATCGACGTCGCGGTCACCATCTCCGGTGCCAAGCTGGTCGTCAGCGACTCGACTTCCAGCACGAGCTCAAACCTGATCATCAAGGACATCTCCGGCCACGCCGCTGCCGACCTGGGCATTACCAGGGATGCCTCGGACTCCACTTTCATCGGCTCCACCATCTACCGTATGGATACCATGGGGGCCGTGATCCGGGCCATTGAGAATGCCGATGGCAACAACGGCAAGCTGAGCGTTTCGATCAGCGGCAATGCCATGGTGCTCACCGACCACACCACCGGTCTGGAGACCGCAAGGGTCGAGGCCTTGAACGGCTCACTGGCCGCCCGCGATCTCGGCCTCCTCGGGGACTTCGATGGCACGGGTACACGCCAGTCGCGAGATTTGATCGCCGGACTTAACACCGTCCTGCTGTCCTCCCTTCACGGTGGCAGGGGCATCACGCCCGGCGTCATCGCCTTCACCCGGCGCGACGGTTCCACTTTCAGTCTGGACTTCTCGGAGGCCCAGACACTGGCCGACGTGATGAAGGTCATCAACGATGACGGGCGGCTATCGGCCCGTGTCGACGATGGAGGTACCCGTCTGCAACTCACCGATTCCACCGAGGGATCGGCTTCGTTCAGCGCCGCCGGCGAGATGGCCGAGGACCTGGGACTCACCCACAACGGTTCCAGCACTCTGCTGAGCGAGGACCTGCAGCTCCAGTACATCTCGGAAAACACCGTCCTTGCCGAACTGAACGCAGGCAAAGGGGTGGCGGCCGGAACGATCCGGATTACCGCGACTGACGGCCGGACCGCCACGTTGGCGGTCAACTCGGCGACCCACAAGACCGTGGGTGACCTGCTCAAGGGGATCAACGCCCTCAATCTCGGCATCGAAGCCAGGATCAACGCGAACGGCGACGGCATCGAACTCGTGGACACCAATGGGGGCACCAAGGTGCTGACCGTCGCCCAGGAGGGTACGGGCACCACCGCCGCCAACCTGGGCATCCTGGGCACCGGCGATTCGTCCGGCGTGCTGACCGGTTCATTCTCCCAGACCATCAAGGTGGGAGCGGCGGACACCCTCGACAATCTGGTCGCCAAGATCAACGCGGCCGGAGTCGGGGTGACGGCCAGCGTGATCAATGACGGCACGAACGAGAAGCCCTGCCGGCTGGTGCTCACCTCGAACGCCAGCGGTGAAGCCGGACGCATGCTGTTTGGAGGAACCCTGACCGACTTGGGCCTGCAGACCATGACCGAGGGGCGGAATGCCTTGGTCGTCGTCGGCAGCCTCGACTCTTCCAGTTCCGTGGTCGTCTCCAGCGCCACCAACACCGTGGCCAACGTGGTGTCCGGCCTAACCTTGAACCTCACCGGCACCAGCGAGACGGCGGTTCAGGTCGCGGTCACATCTGACGCCGACTCCATTGTTGACCATGTCAAGAGCTTCGTGGAGTCGTTCAACAGCACTCTAGACCTGATCGACGCGCACACCAAGTTCGTCCTGAACGAGAGCGACGCCGACGAGAGCACGAGAGGGGTGTTGTTCGGCGAATCCGCAGTTCTTCAGATCCAGAACACCCTCTATCGCGAGCTGCGCACCCAACTCGCCGAGGCCGGCCTGAGCCTGAGGTCGCTGGCCGATGTCGGCCTAACCGTGGCCAGCGACGACCTCGAGAATCCGGCGCCACGACTTCAATTCGACGAGGACAAGTTCCGCGAAGTGCTCGCGGATAAGCCGGAAGAGGTAAGGAGGCTGTTCACCCTGGTCAAGACCGACGCCAACAACAAGCTGGAGTACGTCGGCATCGCGGCCAGACTGAATCAGGTGCTTGACGACATGACCAACAGCTCGGACGGCCTGACCACGGTGCAGTACAATCGCATCGAGGATCGTCTGGAGCTCTACAGCGACCGGGCGGAGGACATGCAGACGCTGCTGGACAGGAAGGAAGCCCGTCTCTACGCCCAGTTCGAGGCGATGGAGAAGGCCCTCTCCGACCTCCAAGCCCAGCAGACGGCCTTGTCTTCCATGGTCAATCTCCTGTCGTCGTCGAGCAGCCGTTCATCCTCCAGTTCCTGATCCATCATGACAATGGCGACAGGACACCGTTTCAGGGCTTTCCGGGAGCGGCTGTCGGCCCCGGGCCGATCGCAGCCCCGGCCTGTGCCGCACGGGGTCCTGGCGGAAGGCCGAGACGGGAATGTGGTCAACCCGACCCCTCGGGTAACCGATAACAACAGCGTCCATGGAAAACGTGTCCAACGAGTACCTTCAGAACGCCGTGATGACCGCCTCGCCGGAGCAGCTTCACCTCATGCTCTACGACGGGGCGATTCGCTTCACGCGTCAGGCGATTGAGGCCACCCGAGCCAAGGATTGGGAGAAGGCCTTCACCGCATTCACCCGGACGCAAAGGATCATCCTGGAGATGAATGCGGCCCTGAACTACAACATTGACGCGGATCTGTGCAAGCGGACCGCCGGCCTGTACAATTTCATCTACCGGAAGCTGGTCGAATCCAGCGTCCAGCGCGATGCTGCCATCGCCGAGGAGGTTCTCCATCTGCTGGAATACCAGCGGGAGACCTGGGTCATGCTCATCGACAGGCTCCGGCAGGAACGGTCAGGCGAGACCCCGGCGGCTACTCCCGGGCAAGCGGTCCACACGCCGCCGCCACGGGCACCCGAGGGTTTCTCTTCCGAGGACGGCGCGCTCTATGGTTCGCTCAGCGTCCAGGGTTAGCCTTCGGCCCGACCCCGTCGTTCCCCCGGCATATGCTCCGGCCTACGATCAACCGAGGAGGTCGTCCATGCCCACGCTCCGCGTTTCGTGCAAGATCCGTCAGACGGTTCCCATCCGCGTATGCCTCCGACACGGTGTCTGCCTCGCCTGCGTCGCCCTCGGCGCAGCGGCCACCCTGGTTCAGGCCCAGCCTCAGCCTCTGTTTCCGACCGCATCCTCCGCTCCGGCAGGCAGCCCGCCAACCTCGCCCGCCGACCAAGACAAGGAACTCGCGAAGGTCAAGGAGGTGCTCGAGAATGCCAGGCGAGGCCGCAAGGACGACCTGCCCGCGACACGCCAGTTTCTCCTGGACTTCGTTGCCCGATATCCGGACAACCCGGATGGGCTGCAGTTGCTGGCCACGGCATACGAGCTCTCTCCCGCCCCCGCCGACGCCCAAAACGGTATGACCTCCGAGGATTTCGCACCGCTCGCCAAGCAGGTCTGGCTCAAGGTCGCAACCGTCGTCTCCAGGACCGCAAAGACGCCGGCCGATTGCCAGATGGCCGAGAGCATCTGTCTGGGAATCCTTCGCGGAGGGCCCGATCGATGGCCCGTCCATCTTGACCTGGCGAGACTGTACGCCAGGACGCTGCGGCGATCACAGGCGATCGACCACTACTTGGCCTATTTCAAGAACTGCAGGAATGCCACGCCGGTCCACGTGGACACGCACGCACGTCTCGAACTCGCCCAGCTTTATCTGGCCCCTCCCGCTCCTCCCCCTCTCCCGCCCAGAACGGACCGCTGGCGGCTGGCGGTGGAGGCCCTGAATGACGCCCGGAAGGACGATCCGGTCAGCGCCGAGATCGATGCCTGCCTCGCCTGGGCCTACCAGAGCGGTGCCGCGGCGGCGGGCGAGGAAGTTGTCTCCAACCGGCCGGACTACCGGAAATCGGAAGTGGAACGAAGGCGACTCCTCACCGAAGCGGTCAATGCCATCAATGAAGCCCTGCGGAAGGAACCGCGGAACCACGAGTACCTCCTGGCCAAGGTCGGCATCTTGGGTGCCCGTAATCTGAACGACGACCAGAACAAGGATCTCGACGAGGCCGTGGGCGCTGCCAGCCTGGCCGCCCGTCTCACCGCCGAGGCTCTGGAGCAGAGCCCCGGCAACAGCATCCTCCTGGCCCAGCTGAGCCGATGCTACGACTCGTTCGGCTCCACCTTGATGGCAAAGATTCGGACCAACAAAGAGGACGCCCTGGCACTCGGCCGCCTGATGCAGGTGGCCCGCCGACACGTCGACGTCGAGCGCGAGGCGAGCCTCCGCCGCCTTCTGGGGCAAACCGACGCCCTGGCCAGCGACCAGGCCCGGAACGATCCCGCCGTGAAAGCCCTGCGAGACGAAATCGAGAAGACTCTTCAGGAAGGCCAAGCCGGCGCCGCCGACCTGCCGGTGGCGACCCGTCCGGGCTCCTGAGTCGAAGGAGAGACATGCCCGTCCGCTCCCCGGCACACGGCCTTTCGGGCCGCCGGAAGCGAGCATATAATGCCTTCCCATGTCCGAATCGAAGATCAGCACTTCCGAACGCATCAAGCGGTTGCCGCCCTACCTGTTCGCGCGGATCAATGCCCTCAAGCACCGCAAGCGGCAGGACGGCATCGACATTATCGACCTGGGCATGGGCAATCCGACCGACCCGACACCCCAGCCCATCGTGGACAAGCTTTGCGAGGCCGTGCGCGACCCGCGGAACCATCGCTACAGCGTGTCCCGCGGGGTCCTCAATCTGCGCCGCGACGTCGCCCGCCACTATCGCGAGCACTACGGCGTCGAGCTCGATCCCGAGCAGGAGGTCATTGCCTGCATCGGCAGCAAGGAAGGCATCAGCCACCTGCTGCTGGCCATGCTCGGACCGGGTGACACCGCGGTTGTCGGCGATCCGGCCTTTCCCATCCATGTCTACGGCGTGGCTTTGGCCGGGGCCAACGTCATTTCCGTCCAGCTGGGCAACGATGACGCCTTTCTGGAGCGGATTCGGTACGTGGTCGCCCATTTGTTCCCCAAGCCCAAGGTCATCATCCTGAACTACCCGCACAACCCGACGGCCATGACCGTGAACCTCGACTTCTTCGAGAAGGTCGTCGGCCTGGCCAACGAGCATGGCGTAGCCGTCATCCACGACTTCGCCTACGGGCAGACCTGCTTCGACGGCTACAAGGCCCCGAGTTTTCTCGCCGCCCGGGGAGCCAAGGAGATCGGCGTCGAGTTCACCACGATGAGCAAGCCGTACAACATGGCCGGGTGGCGCATCGGCTTCTGCGCCGGCAATGCCACCATGGTCAACGCGCTGGGCACGATCAAGGGCTACTACGACTACGGCATCTTCCAGCCGGTGCAGATCGCCTCGATCATCGCCATGCGGCACTGCCAGGAAGACGTGGCCAGGCAGCAGGCGATCTACCAGGAGCGCCGGGACGTGGTTGTGTCCGGCTGCCGCAAGCTCGGTTGGGAGGCCGAGGTCCCTCGAGCCAGCATGTTTGTCTGGGCCCGGGTCAAGGACGAGCATCTCGCCAGCCAATCGAGCATCGATTTCGTGATGCGGATGCTGGAGGAGGCCGAGGTGGCCCTGGCACCCGGGCGAGCGTTCGGCGAGAACGGTGAAGGCTACGTCCGCATCGCCCTGGTCGAGAACGAGCAGCGTCTTCGCCAGGCCATGCGCCAGCTGGATCGAGCCCTCAACAAGAAGGCCATGGTCGGAGCAGGGGATTGAACGGAACCGGACCCCAGCCATCGGCACGGCGGCCCCCCTGTCCCGACTTCCACGAAAGCCGCGGCAGGTTCGGCCCTCCCACCGATCGCTGAAGGTTGACCGCCGAAAGCTACGCCATGATCTCGATCATCGACTACGGCATGGGCAATCTGCGAAGCGTCCAGAAGGCCTTCGAACACGTGGGGGCTCACGCCGAAATCGTCACCGCGGCGGAGCAGATCCGCAAGGCCGACAAGGTCGTCCTCCCGGGCGTCGGCGCGTTCCGCGACGCCATCGCCCATCTCCACAACCAAGGGTTGACCGAGGCCGTCGTCGAGGCCGCCAGATCCGGCCGGCCATTCCTGGGCATCTGCCTCGGCCTGCAAATGCTCTTCGACGTCAGCCACGAGGACGGCGAGTACCGGGGCCTGGGGATTATCCCGGGCCGGGTGTTGCGCTTTGACTTCTCCGATCTGCCCGGCGGCCGCGAGCTCAAGATCCCTCACATGGGCTGGAACCGCCTCAGCTGGGAGCGACCCTGCCCGCTGATGACCGGCCTCGACAGCGGCACCTGGTTCTACTTTGTCCACTCCTACTACGTCCTTCCCGACGAGGGCGCGGTGTCGTTCGGCACCTGCGAGTATGGTCGGCCGTTCACCGCGATGATCTGGCGGGACAACCTCTTCGCCACCCAGTTCCACCCGGAGAAGAGCCAGGAGAAGGGCCTGCTCATGCTCAAGAACTTCGCGGCGCTGTGACAGGTCGATTGAATTGGCGCGGCAGAGCGGACACCGAGGCCCAGCGGTCCCCGGCCGCGACAACCGGGAGTACCCATGCCCTGCGACGCACTGATGGTTCTCGGTTCGCTGGTCTTGCTCTACCTTGGAGCCGCGGGGCTGGTGCGCGGCTCGGCTTCCCTTGCCCTGCGGCTTGGCCTGACACCGCTGGTCGTAGGGCTCACCGTGGTCGCCTACGGCACGAGCATGCCGGAGCTCGTGGTCAGCAGCAAGGCGGCGCTGGCCCATCAGGGAGACATTGCCGTTGGCAATGCCGTCGGCTCGAACATCCTCAACATAGGCGTCATCCTGGGGATGACCGCCCTCATCTGCCCGCTACGGGTCCAGTTCCAACTCGTCAGAGTGGATACGCCCGTCATGATTGGAGCATCTGTGCTGTTCCTGGCCATGTTCCGCGACGCTCACGTCAGCCGTCCGGAGGCCGCGGTGTTGTTCCTGGGCATTGTGGTCTACACCATCGCGAACATCCACCTCGGCCGCCAGCACGCCGCCGCCGAGATCCGGAATGCGTTCGACGCATCCATCCCGGGCCTGAGCCGACACTGGGCGTTAGATCTGTTCTTCATCCTGATCGGACTCCTCGTCCTGGTCGTCGGCTCGCGTCTGCTCGTCACCGGTTCGGTCAACCTCGCCCGGGCCTGGGGCGTCAGCGAAGCTGCCATCGGCCTGACGATCGTGGCCGCGGGCACCAGCATGCCGGAGCTCGCCACCTCAATCGTCGCCGCCTGGAAGAAACAGGCGGACATCGCCCTGGGCAACATTGTCGGATCGAACATCTACAACCTGCTCTGCATTCTTGGCGCCTCCGGCCTCCTGGCTCCGATCGACGCTGCCGGCATCAGCGCCTTCGACCTGGGTGTGATGCTGGGGACCTCGGCGATCCTGCTTCCGATCCTCTGGACCGGCTTCCGCCTGAGACGCTGGGAGGGTGCCTTGCTGCTGCTAATGTACTGCGGCTACGTCGCCGTTCTTTGGCCGAAGTAGGCCGCCTCACGGCCTGGCGGCGGCCCCGCCCTCAGCCGACACCAGCTCGAGCAGGGTGATCGAGTTGGCCTGGAGAATGCCGTCCCAGGTGAACGAGCCGTCAACGTGGCCGCTCCGGGTCATGGTCAGATCGGCCTGGTCGCGATCGTGCCAGACGTTGCTGTGGGTCGCGTCCACGGTCCACTCCTGCCAACGCGAGGACTTGATCGAAGCGGGCAAGCTGTCGATGCTCAATCGAACCGTGCGTCGCAGGGCATGGCGGAACCGGAAGTTGACCATGACCACGGCCAGGCGTGGCTTCTTCTCGTCCCAGGCCGCTACCGCGCAGATGTCCTCGTCGCCGCCGGCCACGGCCAGCCACCGCCCGCTCAGTTGATTGAAGATCCGGGCCATATGATAGGTCGGCTTGGTCACGTTATCCTTCATCAGCATGCTGTAGTCGCCGCGGAAACCCATGTCGTTCTGCTTGACGTAGAAGAAGCAGGGGCGATCGATGCCGTGCGGTAGAAACGCCCGGATGACCCCGTCGGCGCAGTAGGCCGCACCGATTTCGTGATCCTGCGGACGATCCGCCCACCAGGCTTCGTTCCACTCCGTCACCATGAAGTGCGTGACGCTCTTCTGGAACTCGGGAAAGTCGCTGAGATACCCGCGGAAGACCTCGGCTTCCTTGGCCATGACTTCGGCGGACTGGAAGTACTCATGCCAACTGACGAAATCGAGGGGGAGCTTCTGCTGCCGGCACCAGAGCATCAGGCCGCGGGCGAAACCCTTGCCGTGAACACAATGGCCGTGCTCCGGGCTGCTCTCCATCGGCCCGCTGGCCAAGGCCGGACCACCGATCTTGGCCTCGGCGTCGGCCCGGAGAACGCCGCGAGCGGAGGCCTGGTAGAGCTTGCAGTAGGCCTCGAACCGGCGGACCACCTCGCGGTCGCTCTGGTGTGTGCCCAGAGCCTCGTCGTAGAGCTTCTGGAAAGCCTCGCTGCCGGTGTCCTGCGGCCCGGGCTTCAACCAGCCGGTGTTCACCTCGTTCCACACCTCCCAGTAAGGCACACGCCGACCACGGTCCAGGCATCGTTTGGCCGCCAAGTAGCACAGTTCCTCCCACAACACATAGTCTCGCGGGGCGCTCTGTCGATCGGGATTGGGCACGGCGTCGAGCACTTCGGGCATATACGACACCGCCAGGATGGGGACCGTGCCGGCCTTGGCCATGAAGTCCACCCGCCGATCCAGGTCCGTCCACTCATGAACGAGCTTGCCATCAGGATCCTTCTTCAACGCATGGGTGAGCACGTTATCCATGCGGAACCACTTGAACCCGCCGTCCTTCAGCCGCGCGGCGGTGCTGTCCTCGTAGTCAGCGAGCCCCCCCCCCTGGCTGAGTCCGACGATGCCATCGGGGACCACGCCCGCCAGGTGAGCAGCGTCGATCCGCAGTCCCACCCGTCCCGTCGCCCGCTTGGGATCGATCAATGCCCAGTTGGCTTCATCGAAGTTGTCCCCCCCTTGGACCTTCTTGTAGACCTGCACGGCAAGGCTGACGCTCTGCCCGGGCACGGCCTTCTCACTCACCATCACCAGGGCAGGATGGTCGTTGTCGAACCGGCACCGCAGCGTGCCGTCGAGCCAGACCTCGCCCCCGTCACCCGCGGCGATCCGCAAACCGACCGGCTGACCGGCAGCGGGCCGGCCCTCGATCGTCTCGGGAATCCCCAGATCCGCGAACAGCCAGCAGAACCTGTCCGGGTGCGGCAGCTTGTCACCCGGCCTGATCGGTTTCAGATCCCCCCTACCATCGCCGGGCCGGCTCTCCCGCTCATCACTCGGCGGCCCCACCCGCCATTGAGCCTCAACTTCGGCAACCCCGATGAGAACCGAAACCAGTAGAATACGTCTGATCATGCTTAGTACCTCTCAGCGACGAGGAGACCCCGCACATCCGAAGGCGACTTGCATATGCGAACCCACACCCGGAGGCAAATTTGCAGCTGAGTCGGGCAACCGCGTACCGAACAGCACCACCGCCAAAACAGCATCCAGGATGCAACGGCGATCAGGCTTCGGCGACTGACGGCCCTCCGCCATTAACGCGTTTTACGGGTCGATCGCGCCAGTTCATGACCGTTCAATGCTAGCTTATGAATACATTATCTACACAATCACTTCGAGCGTGACCAAGGCCGGTCATTGGCCTGAAAATTGATTTGTTTTTATTTCACTTCTGTCTATCTCCGCTCGCGTCAAGGTTGGGATTGACATAAGGCCTATGCCTGATTAGCTTTAAGTACGCGGGCCAAAGTAGCTGGGACGTATCTGACAGCTTCTTGGCCGCAGAAGATGACGGCGACCGCAGTCGACGAACGGCGAGGCAAGGGTTCCGGCGTATGCCACACCCGGTCACCCAATACCCCAGTCGGAGGTGGGTTGTACCGGTTCGGCGGTCTTCCGCCCAGTTTTGTCCGCGCCGTCCAGAAAGAACCAATAAGCGAACAGCGGTCTCCGCCCCGTCGCGTGGCGGGGGATGGAGACCACAGACCTCGACATGAAACGGAGGAGCGAGATGAGGACCATCGTCTTTGCAGCGGCAGTCGTGGCTATCGCGGGAGCGTCGGCCATCGGCTTGCCCGGAACGGCCTGGCAGCCGATCGAGAGTTCGTTCAACGGCTATGCTGGTGAAACCTACCCGATGGAACCAGGGATTCCGTGGGACGGCATGTGGGGCACCAACCACCAGTATGTGGGCAGCGACGGCGCGAACACACGGGCTTGGCTGGCGACCGGCCCCGGCCCGCACACCCCTGAGAGCGCGGCCCAGAATGCCGGCGCCAACGGCACCTACATGTGGTTGAAGCAGGGAAGCACGCTGTACGCCAAATGGGATTTTGGCTGGGATATCACCCGGGCGTGGAGCGCCATTCGCCTGACCAGCGTGGACACCGGCACCTCCTGGATCCTGCCCATCGATCGTCTGGACGGCGACTTCACAGCCCTCCCGGGCGCCGGCTACAGCTTCACCACCGCCTATGAAGGCAGTGGGATCAATGGCACACGTCGGGTCTGGTGGAATTTCAACGCAGCAGACGTGCCCACGAACACCGCCTTGTACACCATCGAGGCCTATGGGGTAGTTCCCGAGCCCAGCAGCCTGCTGCTGCTCGCCCTGGGCGTTCTGTTCCTGCGACGCAAGGCCAACTGACGCTCTTCCCACGCATTCGGCAGCTTCACGACGATCGGCGGCAGAGCGGGGCATGATGTGATGGCCCTGCTCTGCCTCCTTCGCTGCAGACAATGATGAACGGATCGGCCCCGCCCGCACCTCAGGGTGCCCAATGCCAAGGGGCGGAGGCGTTCACTGGATCCCCTATTGGCCTGGCGGGCTTTCGGCGGTTCACCCTGGCGAGCCCGGAGAGGAGCAGAGACGATGACCCGACGACTAATCGCCTTAACTCTCGGCGCCGCGACGTTCCTTGCACCGTCGACTCAAGCTCAGACGTTCACCACGGTCTTCAGCGACACCTTTGACGGGGGTGTCTCGCGCTCAACGTGGCCCAAAGTCGAAGGCAAGATCAATGTCTTCCCCATGCAGTATCTGGAAGGCAGCTCCACCTCGGGCCACAAGGACCATACCGGAAACGGCGGCCAAGCGGCTACCGAGATCCCCAACAACCCTTTCCCCTATGCCGCCTATCACGAGTTCGAGGTCCTGCCGCAACTCGACATCCTCAAAGTCGGCGCCTGGATCTGGCAGGACGTCGAACGGCCGCTGTGTACCGCGGAAGCCTGGCCGGTACGGGGTATGGTCGGTCTCACCTCGCTGCCCGGCGAGGCCCTCGCTCTCCCGCCGGGACCGATGGGCCCCAACGTGGTCTATCCTTATGACGATTTCGCCTTCATCGGCGTGGAAATGCCGGTCTCCAACAACCCCGAGGATCCAATCCAGAAGTTCTATCGCTGGCGAACCAAGACCGACGGATGGAACCTGACCACCGTACCCCGCAAGGTGGACTTCGTCTGCCACGGCACTCAGACCTGGCGGCACGTCGAGATCGTGGTCCACCCTTACTCGGGCCAGGTCGGCGACATCGAGTTCTTCATCGATGGCCAGTTGGTCGGCCAAGGCCGTCGAGCCCCCGGCCCGGACGGCACCGGAGTCCCGCTCCGTCGCATCCAGCTCGGCTCCCGGTTTCCCGAAGAGGAGGACGCAACCAACGTTCGCCCGCCCTACAGCTATGAGTTCTTCTGGTTCGACGATGTCGAACTGAGCACCGCCTCGCCCTGCCACGAGCCCCGGGCCGACGTCGACGGAGATACCGATGTCGACCAGGTCGATTTCGGTCTGTTTCAGCGATGCTACACAGGACCCAGTCCCATCACTCCCTACGATCTGACCGCCTGCGGATGCCTGGATATCGATGCCGATTGGACCATCGGCGCGACCGACCTGGACTCGTTCTCGTCCTGCTACTCCGGCCCAACCCTGGGGGCTGACGCCAGCTGCGATGCGGGAACGCCGCTGCCCTAGCCTCGCGATGCCCGACGGAGGCGACCATGCTCTGTGCCACACTCCTGACCACGATCGCGGCCGCGGCGCTGCCTTCGGCCACGACCCAGCTTCCGTTCTACGAGAACTTCGAGCCAGTGAAGCTGGACGGCACGAGCTGGAGCTTCCTGACCGAGTGGCTCGCGTGCGATTCGCCGGCAAATCGAAAGACCACTTGTCCGGTGGATCCGATGCTCCCCAAGGGTTGGCCCAACCCCGCCCCAAACGATGCCCAGACCTGGGGACCTTACAAGTTTGAGACCTGGCCGGACAAGGACACCGGCGGTCGGGTCTTCTCCGGCCAACGTTCCGGCCGCCAGCCGATCTGGGACCCCATGTGGGCCGCGATCCTCCACGTATTCGATCCGCCGCTCGAACCCGGCCATCTGCGGGCCAAGACCCAGTTCTACGACCCGGCCGACATCCTGTGCGACTGCGATCCTTGGGGACCACCCTCCCGACCGAATTTCGACGACCACGGCTGGCTCATCCTGACCGAACCCAATCGCACCGAGTACTTCGTGCTTGCCGTGGACTCCAAGATCAGTTGGGAGTACTACTCCTGGGCGACGATGGCCGACGGCTGGCACCTCACGCCGGTTCCGCGGACCCAGGGCTGGCACCGGCTGGAGATCGTCGTCCATCCGTACTCGGGCGCGGTCGGCGATGTCGAGTTCCTGATCGACGGCATGGTCATCAGTCAGGGCCGGCGGATGCCCGGCCAGGGCGACGGCATCGACGTCACTTGGCTGCGTCTCGGGGGCGATCCCCGGCTGCTCACCGAGGGGTACCTGACCAACACCTTCGAGGAGTTTTGGTACGACGAGGTCGCTCTGACCTTCTGCCGAAACGAACCCCGGTTCGATGCCGATCGCGATGGCGACGTCGACCACGCCGACTTCGGCATCTTGCAGGCCTGCCTTTCCGGCCCGGCCAATGCATTCGTGGCCAACCCGCCCTTCAACGGCAGCGCCTGCCAATGCCTCGATGCCGACGGCGACCGGGACGCAGACGCCGACGATCTGGCGGTCTTCACCCGCTGCTACTCCGGCCCGGCCATTCCCGCCCTCCGAGGCTGCGACAACCCGGCGCCGTGATACCACGGCTTCTGTCGCCCCTCACCACCCGATACCACTACAGCTCCAGCCACAACTCGAGCAGTTAATCGTGTTAATGGGGAGCAACGCAACTTCAGTATTCATAAACACTTGCTAACCGATGACGTTGCTTCGTCTCCGCCGTGGTGTTAGAATGAAGATCAGGAATCGCAGAGCGTGTCACCATCGGCTCATGGAGGCTTGTGAATCCGTCGGTTGCTCCCGCCGTACCCGCGTAGGCCTGTGACGACGCCCCGGAAGACCGCCACCCTGCCCGAAGGAGGTTTGTGATGAGATCTCACTTGATTGTCTGTCTGCTTGCCACCCTGGCAGCCGCCGATTCCGCCAGCGCCCAGCGGGTCTGGTACCTGAAGCCAGACCGATTCGACGGCAACTGGCACAGTGAAGCCGCCGGCGGCTATGACGATGGCACGCCGATGTTCGACGGCCGCTACTGGTGGGGCCAGGGGTTCGATGGCGTCCGCCGGGCCTACTGGAAGTTCGACAACAACGACAATTGCCTGGGGCCGGAGATCCCCGACGAGCCAAACATCTACAAGATCGAGTACTTCGTGCCTTCCGCCCATGCCACGGCCTACTCTCCGCTGGAAGTCATCATGGACGGCTACGACCAGTGGAAGTATTGGGATCCCAATGTCCCGTGGAACGGCCAGTACGGCACCAACCGCCAGTGGATCCAGACCAACGAGAACAACCAGGGGCGGTGGATGGACACCGGCCCGGGACCACAGTGTCCCAACTGGGATGCGGGCCTGCCCTATCCCCGCTGCGGCGCCAGCGGTAACGGTGGCTTCGTTTGGCTCAAACGCGGGTCGGTGATGTACGTCATGTTCAACCACGCCTGGTACGATGACGCCAGCGAGGTGGGCGTTTCTGCCCTGCGGATCACGGAGATGAACCCTATCCAGACCGGGGTCTGTGGTCCGCCCGCGGCCGGGGGTCCGCTCGACTTGGGCTGCGTCGGCAACGCCGATGCCCTACTCGGCGTCGGCTCGGACACCACCTCCTCCGACGACAACGATCGTTTTGCCAACGGCGAGCGGAGCATGATCGCCAAGGACGATCACACCCTGGGGGCCGAGGGCTACGTCCGGCCATGCCAGGATCACCTCGACCCAAGTCTCCTGCCCACGCCGCTGACGCCCGGCTTGCCCCCGAATGGGGTATTCACCGTCCAGATCCCGGGCTCACCCCGGTTTCAGCTCCGCTATGATGGATGGAATTCCATCAAATGGGATGGTGGGGACACCTTGGCAGGTCCTTTCCGCCCCGAGAACGTCTTCGTGCTCAACCCGGATGGTCCGCGCGAGTTCCTGCCCGGCCCCTACGCTCAGATTCACCTTCTGACTGTGGGCAACGGAGACAACAACGGAGAACTAGTCGTCGAGGCGATCTACAACGATCAGACCGTCGATTCCCGGGCTTTCAAGCTGTACAACTGGTTCGGGACGGACGGGGACGATAATTCTCAGGCTGTAGGCGTGGGTGGCCGATTAAGGAGTAGTGGACCGGACGTGGTCGGCTTTCAGCGGGTTCGGCACAACGGGACGAACCAAAGCGGCGGCAACCATGACGGAGCGTTTCTCCTTTACCACGCGGCCCAGATCGATGCCCGGAAAACCCTGAGCCGGATCCGATTGCGGATTCAGGCGGACGAGCGGGGTTTGGGCGGTCGGATCGCCGTGGTGGGGGTGTCGCTGGACAAGAGTTCCTGCCACGCGCCGGTCTTTGACGCAGCCGGTTCGGGGACGGATGGTACCGAGCCGGACGGGGCGGTCGATCAGCGGGACTTTGGCGTCCTCCAGACCTGTCTTTACGGCACATCGCCGTTCGATTCCGGGGTATGTGCCTGTTTCGACGTGGTGGGGGACGGGGTCATCGACGGTTCCGACTTGGACCGGTTTTTGAAGTGCTGGACGGGACCGGCTCCGGCAGCCCCGGTGCCCGCGGACTGTGCGAAGTGAGGTAAGCCAGGCAAGTGTGATAGTTGTGATGTTCCCCCGGGGGCAGGGGAGAGCCAGACCTTCCTGGCTCGTTGACTGAGGATGCCAAGGCGTCGAATGTGACCGGTAACCTCTTGAAAGACGCGATGGAATCGGCTAGAGTCTAGTAGTCAGGATTAGCCCGTCGAGGAAGCCCTTACAAGGAGTATCACATGGCCCGCCGACCAGTGATCTGGTTACTGCTGCAACGTTGTCGTGCTCGGAAGTCTCCGCCCCTCGGATTTACCCTTATAGAGGTACTGGTGGTCGTCGCGATCATCGCCCTCCTGATCGCGATCCTGCTCCCGTCCCTCAAGATGGCCCGGGACCAGGCCCAGGCGGCGGTGTGCGGCAGTAACATGGGTCAGGCGGTCAAGGGAGCGATCCTGCATCTGACCGAGACCAACATGCGTAAGGAGCGGTGGAGCACCAACTATGGTTGGGCCACCTACTCGATGAGGGCGAATGGCGGGCAGTCGGATCTGTTTGTCTGCCCGGCGGACGCCAATCCTCGACCGACCGCCGCGGTCCTCGCCCGCGTCTGGGCGGGTTCCATCGATCGCGGGATCACTTCCGGCGATGCCATCTTCAACCACGTCTACAACGCAGGCGGTGGCGTATGGCAGACAGATGTCCAGGACTCGGTGGTGGGAGATGAGTTCGGCGGCGACGCCTTCAGCTTTACGGACATTGACCTGCTTATCGGCTACAACGTGAGTACTGCAAAGCAGAGGTTCGCCGCCGGCTATGTGGCCGAGAAGGAATCGGCCGACAATTTTGACGTGATGAGCTACAAGGGCGAACCCCTGTGGAAGATGGCCGGGGGCGGCAGCGGAAACCGCACCATCCCGATCATGTGGATGAGCCATTCGGCCAATGCCAGTTCGGGCCTCAGGAACGTCCGGGGCATCCCGGCGCTGATCGTTGAAGGCGGCAAGCCGGGTATCTTCCCGCAGCGTCTGTGGAAGAAGACCACTCCCGTCAGTGGGACGCCGGAGAGTCTGCCGGCCGCACTCCGGTTCCGCCACGGGGGCAAGAACAAGGACCCGCTCATGTCCGGTAAGGACTTCACCAAACGCGGCTCATCGCCTCCTCTGGACATGAAGTACGAGCCCGCCACCAAGATGAACGTTGGTTTCCTGGACGGTCATGTCCAGCGAATGACCGACGATCAGCTGATGGACAAGTCGAAGGCCGGGTATCCCGCCAGGGGACCGGTTTGGTACCCCGGACAGAGGTCGGACGAGGGGTTCTTTGACTGACCGACCCCACCGGGGGCAGCAACCGACGTCCGAAAACTAAGCCAGAAGTCCGTTGCAGCATAGCAGGAGGGGACAGGCATCCCTGACCGATTGAGTGGGGGGTAAGGGACTGACTATAATTGAATAGCCGAGAGCGGTTCTGCCCTGGATGGAGAGCACGCCCTTGCCGATGGAGGGGGAAGGTGCTCTCAACGGGCGGGGAAGCTCTCCACGGTGTTCTCCAGGCGGTTTCACGATGGCCTGAGTGGTTCTGACACCATCGCATCATCGTGTGTAACCGCGTGGCGACGTCGCAGCCGCGGATTGGCGGAGGCGATCCAGCCACGACCGAAAGGAGAGCCCTATGGGTGAGCCTCTCGTTCGATCCATGCGTCGACCTCCCCGCCACCCATCCGGCTTCAGGGGACTGGGCTTCACGCTAATCGAAGTCCTGGTCGTCGTGGCCATCATCGATCTGATGATCGGCTACAACGCCACCACCGCCAAGCAACGATTCAGCGACGGCTATGTAGCCGAGAAAGAAGCGGGCTGGCATTTCGATGTGCTCAGCTACAAGGGGGAGCTCCTGTGGCAGAACGCCGTGCCCGGTAGTGGCAACCGCGTTGTCCCCATCCTGTGGATGATCAAGGACGCCAACCCGCTCACGGCGCCTATTCCGAACGGACAGGTCTGGTTCGGCGGCCGGCGAGGCGGCGAAGCCTCGTTCGACTGAGGACACGAGTTCCTGACGAGGGGAATGGACATGCGGAGTATCGACGGGGGGATCGCACTCGTCTCGTGGTTGCTTGTGGCGTCGAGTCTGCCGGCGGAGGAGCTAGCCCCGGGAGTCACGTACACCGTCCACGCGGCTCCCGGGCCAACCACGGTCTATGTGGTCAAGATCGACCGGCTCCGGGCCGAATACAAGCTGCAACTCGGCTGGTCGCAAGGAAAACGCAACTATACGGCGAGAGAAACGGTCGATATCATCGCCAATCGCTATGATCAACCAGCTGGCGAGGACGTGATCTCAGCGGTCAATGCGTCCTATTTCGACGGGGTCACGGCCCCAAGGCTGATCGGCATCGGTCAGAGCGACGGCCAGATGCTGGATACACCCAGCTTCAACGCCGGCTACACCTACCACACGCTCATGGTCGGACCCGCTCGGCAGCCAACCATCCGCACCAACTTCGGTCACAGCCTCGGCACGCTGACTCTCCCTGATGGCCACACCATGCCGCTGACTCAATACAACTACTCCATGGGCGGCCCGCTGTACCCGGTCAACGGAATCGTCGCGTTCACCCCCGGATTTGACAGTTCGACGCGCAGCAGTTTCATCTCCCCTTCGATCGCCGTCGAAGTCGTCTTGAGTGAGGTGAGCTATCCCATGCGCGGCGACAAAGAGGTGGCCGGCATCGTTACCGCGATCAACCATCCGACGACAGGCAATGCGGCGATCCCGGCCGGGGGGATGGTCCTGTCCGCCTGGGGAAACGAAGAGACGAGGAAAGGCATCCTCGACCACGCCCGCATTGGTGACCGGCTCAAGATGCGATTCGCCAGCCAGGCCGAGGAGTACAACAACTCGGACAACGCGGTCACCGGTATCGGCTGGATCATTCACCAGGGAGCCGCGTACACTGCTGGCTGGCAGAACCTCGAATCGGGAGCCGCTCCGTACAGCCGCAATCCCCGCAGTGTCATGGCCTGGAATGACCACTTCTGGTTCCAGGTCGTCTGCGACGGCCGCGGTGTCGGCGGGAGCGTGGGTATGACCTTCCAGGAGATGGCCGATTTCCTCACCGGCACGCTCGCAGCGACCGAAGCGGTCAATTTCGACGGCGGCGGCTCGGCCACCCTGGTCGTCAACGGTCAAGTCAGGAACCGCCCTTCCGACGGCTCCCCCCGACCGGTCGCCAACGCCCTTCTGCTGGTCAATCGGGATACCACGACCGGGTTCCCGCTCTCCGACCCGTTCGCAAGCACCGGGCGTCTGAGCGGCTGGGACGACAAGTTCCGATACGCCGACGTGGTGGCCTTCTCACCGGCCGCCCCGGGCGGGGACGGCTACGTGCTCAGGGTGATGAACAGCGAGGGTGGCGTGGATACCTGCCGGCGAGGTGACTTCGGGGACACGGACTACAGTGTGCAGGCGGAGGTCTACTGCGAGTATCGACCGGACGTTACTGATGACGGTTACGAGCGTTACGGCTTGTTTGCCCGTGACTCGGGAACCGGGGCCTTCACGCTGTCCCACTACGGCGGCGGCAATGGCTACGCCCTGCTCTACGACTCCAACGACGGGCGAATTCGGGCGGGAAAGCTGGTCAACGGCACGCCCATCGACTTCTTGGCCACACCCGTCTACGAGCCTTCGACCGCATGGCGAACCTTCCGAATCGAGTGTCGGGGAGCGGCCATCAGGTACCTAGTGGACGGCCAACTGATCACCAGCGCGGCCGACACCGACTTCGCCCACGGGTGCTTCGGCATCGGCTACCAGGAATCCTTCGCCACTAACTCGAACATGCACGGCACGCGGGTGGACAACTTCACGGCCACCGACAATACCGGTCCGCTCCCGCCCGCGGCTGAGTTCACCGCCAGTCCGGCAGCGGGAGTTGTTCCTCTCCGTGTGCAGTTCACCGATTCTTCCTCCGGCGGCATGATCGACACATGGCTATGGGATTTCGGCGACCAGACCACCAGCAACTTGCGAAACCCGAGCCACGTGTATTCGACCGCGCGGACCTACACCATCTCGCTCACCGTGACCGGACCGGGCGGATCGAGCACGAAGACGAAGCACGCGTTCATCGACGCCCAGCCAAAACCGGGTGACCTCGACGCCGATGACGATGTGGACGGCGACGACTTTGCCCGGCTACAGCTCTGCCTGGCCGGCGCCGGTCATCCAGTGACCGACGTCACCTGCAAGGGTGCCGATCTCACGGGAGAGGGTGACGTGGACCGCAGTGACATCACCCGGTTCATCAAGTGCGTCAGTGGTGCCGGCATCCCCTCGGATCGCGACTGCCTGGGCAACTGAATTCCTGTGCCGCGACGGGGCCGGAGCGCCGCAACCGCTGGCACGGCTGGGTCGTCGTTGTATATTGGGCTCCGTGGCAAGCCTGACACTCCAGATCTGGGCCGCAGTGATCGGCCTGGCCCGGCTCGCAATCCTGGCCGGTATGCCCTCCGCGGCCACGGATCCCACCCCGGCGAACGGCGCTCGCGGCGTCGCCGCCGACGTCACGCTCCGATGGAAAGCCGGCGACGGCCAGAGACCTTATCGTGTGTACCTCGGCACCACCTCTCCGGGACTGCACCGCGGCATACAGACGGGCGCCGTCTTCCGGGCGAACCACCTGCTACCCGGGAGAACCTACTACTGGCGAGTCGATGAAGTCAACGGCGATGGACCGGCCAGGGGCGACGTCTGGCAATTCACAACTCGGTCCGCCTGCGTCGCAGGCGACATGGACGCCGATGGAACCGTGGACAACGACGACTTCGGGCGGTTTCAGGAATGCCTGGCCGGCGCGGGGGGGGCCATCCTCGACCAGGACTGCATCGCAGCCGACCTTGACGCGGACCGGGATGTGGACATCCGGGATATCGATGCGTTCGTGAAGAGCCTGAGGGGCCAGACGCGGCCGGGCCCCGTCCATGGCACCGGATCACACCTGACCACCGGCCTGATTCCGCCAAGACCCGCCGGGGCCATCACCGGGAGCGCCTTCGTGGCCGAGCTTCTGGATGCTCCGCTCGATCGACGGGAGGCTCGCATACGCGAGGAAATCACCTCCGGCAACATTCCCGACTTCCTGCGCGTGTTCGTTCCAGTGACGGCCACGGCGACCATTGACGGCCGGCCACACAGGATCAGCTACGAAGTTGCACCTGACTACCTGGCCATCGGTTCAGACACTGATTTCGTCCGCATGCCGATGACACCCCAGACCGCCCAGGCCATTGCCGACCGCTTCGAGTGTGTTCTGCCCACGCGCAAGATGGTCAACGACATCTACGCCCAGGCGGCGGCCAAGCTGGCTCCATCCCCGATCAGTCCAAGGACCATTGACATCACCCACATCGCCACGTTCTACCTTCACCATCTAGTGGTCGAGGGACGGCGCGCCGGCCAGCCGCCGGGCTTGCTGGTCGGAGGCGTCAAGAAGGACGTGGTCATGACGCCTCAACTGGCCGCCCGCCCTGGCAAGGTGGCCATCTATGGTTGGCACCAACTCGACGGGCAACCGATCCAACCACTCTTCTTGGGACACTCCCACCGCTGGGTTGATTACAGCCAGTGCATCCGATTGGTGCGGGGATACGTCACCGTGGACGGCAAAACCAAGGCGATGGCCGACGTGCTCGACACTTTAGGCTCGAGCGCACTGCTAAGCGACGAGGGCCCGATAGGGAATCCCCGGTACCCGGAGTGACAACCAACTGGTGCGTGCGATCCTGTGGATGGAGACCTTTCAAACGGAGCCGCCTACTTGCCTGGAGGCAGTTCCTTCTTCTCGGGCTCCTTGGACGGCTGGGGGGCGCTCTCGAACGCCTGCAGCACGGTGAGGTTCTCTTCCTCGGCGACCCGCTTGCCGCGCTGGCCGTAGTGCAGGAAGGCCATCACCATGATCAGGACAATGGTCCCACACCAAGCCACCAGCGGCTGTCCGAGTCCACAGGCCATGCCCATCAGCAGGCTGAACAGGAGCAGGGTCGTGTCCTTGGGATCAGGCACGATGGTCCGATAGCGAATGAGGCCGACCATGCCGCCCAGACCGAAGGCCCGAGCGAGGTTATCGCCGACGACCAGCCAGATGATCGCACCACCGAGCGCCAGCAGCGTGTGGGTGTCGGGCAGCGCCGCGTTCAGCCGTACACCGGTGAACGTCCGTCGATAGACCTGGCCGATAATCCAGCCGAGGAAGGCGGCGGAGACCAGTCGGATGAGCACGCTCTGGATACCGAGAGTGGTGTCGCCAGTGCCACTGATCTCCCCGAAGAGGCGATCCAACCAAGGGTTGGCGTTCAGTACTTGATCCATTGTGGTCATGCCCATTCCTGAGCTCCTGGTTTACGAATACCCAGCACATTTCCGATCGCCCAAGCATATTTCGACATGCGATGGGCGCGGTGCATCGTCACCTTGTCTCTCAACTGGTAGAACCACTCCGGGCGTTCGCCGGTGGACTTGATCTCGAGGATCAGGCCGGTGAAGTGACCCTCCGGTCGGCTGGCCGGCCCTCGCGCCCGCACGTCGCGATCCAGCGTAATCCGCAGTTCGTCGGTTGCCGTCCGCTGAAACGCGAGCCGCTCATACTGGATGCACACCACCGGTCGTAGAGCCTTGGACTCAATCAAGCGGGTGATGTGCTGATACGTGTTGAGCAACTTGGGATCACCGTTGCTCTTGAGGGTGGGCCAGATGTCGGCGCCCTCGTCCACCAGACGGGCCACGTCGCTGACGCGACTGCCGAACCGGCGCTTCGAGCCAATCCCCCGGTTCTTCATCTTGACTTCGACCCAGCAGTTCTCGCCAAAACGGCCCTGGTGACCGTACTCGCGAATACGGATTTTCCAGCGAACCATCAGGCCGACCAAGTAGTCCTGATAGCATCTGAGATCCGGCGTATCGAGATAGAGGGACCGGACGCTGGACCAGCCGGTCGGAGTATATGAGAAGATGGGGACATGCACGCGGAGCGCGTTGATAACGGGCCCCAGTTCAGACCGTGGCAGCCAATACTTGTGCTCGCTGCGCTTGGCAAAGGTCCCGGCGGTGCCGACAGGTGCAGTCTGCATCATTCATTGATGGGGTCAGGATCCCATGGTCCCACATCGGCGGGCTGCCAGACGACCGGCGAATTGCCAAAGGACTTCTTGGCCAATACCTTCTTGTGCATGTTTTCAATGTTGCCACCGGCAAAAACGATGTTCGTCTTGGTGTTGTGGCGGTAGTCCACATCGTCCATCGTCTGTCTCCATCGCCCCTTGAACGACAGGACATCTCCGCCTACATCGCCGTCAAAAAGCAGCACCGTGGTCAACGGACTCTTGAGCGTATCGAGTTTCCGGAACGGCGGCCTCAGGTAATAGGGACTCAACCAGTTCGTCTCAGCGAGCTTGCTGTTCATGCGATAGCCCTCGGAGCTGTTCGGGGCATCGCGGGCAACCGTAGGGCACAGCTTGACTCCCACATTTTTCTTGTCGGTCTTGAGGTACTTGTCCACCGCATCATACCAGCAGAGATAGTCTTTTCGTTCCTTGTATATCTCTGAAGGGAGGAGGTTCTCTTTCACGCGGTCCTCGAACGGCAGGAAACCGCCGTGAGCACTGGCATACATCAGCATGGCCTTCGAAAGCTCGGTGAAATTGGTCCGACAGAGGACGGAGCGGACGTTCTCACGACTGGTGGCTAGGCTGGGGATGATAATGCTGACCAAGAGCGTAATGATGGCGACCACGACCATGAGCTCGATCAGGGTGAAGGCCCGTCCTCCGGGACGGCGCGAGCTGAGAACCGACTGTGCCCGCCGAGGGGATACACGACTGGCTTCAAGGGAACGGATAGCCGAACCCACGAGACAACATGTGGTCACAATATCGGCCTCCCAGCGTCGGAATGACAAGAGGATCCCTCGCCCCGCGAGACGATGGCACATCACTCGATATTAACCCTTGATGAGGCTTAGGTCAAGAACGAGTGAGACGACTTCGTTACCCCAAAAGGCCCCGTCGGGGGATTCCCCAGCAGAACCGAGTCCGGTGTCGGCCGGCGGCGACCCGGCCAATCCCCTCACCCAGGTCAGGACGAGGTTGATCACGCCGGAATGAACCGTTTCAACGAGGTCCGTGAGTCTATAACGACTTCCTTGGTCGTCAAAATGGCCGCCAATCACCTCCTCGGGAGGCAGAGAATTGCCTATTCTCACAGCCCGCTGAAGCCATTCTAAGGGCGACGCAGCTGGCCGAGCGGCTCCGCAAGCGTCTGGAGTTGGGCAGCCAGCCAGCCTCAGTGACCTGGCGTCCTCTGGCCGCTGTTCCCGTAAGCCTGCCCGAGACGAGGCTTCACCCGGCCGAGAACCACGAGAGCCACACCGAGAAGCAGACCGACCAAAGTGCCGGCCAGGAGCTGCCTGAACACGGCGACCATGGCCGAGACATCTTGAGCCGCAGCCAACAAGCTCTGAAACGCGATCGACCGGCCTCGCAAGTAGACATGGAGCGAAGGAGCACCCACGGCCAGAAGAAGGAGCTTCAACCGGAACCAGCGCATCCGGGCCATTGGCCCGACCATGGATGCCGTCAGCAAGATACCCACGACGGTCGCGCCAAGGAAGCCCGGAACAACCAGCCAGGCGTACACCCGGTGAACTGTCCTCCCGACCTGCCGCCAACCCTCGGCGTCTCCGGGGAGGCCAGCCTGGAAGGCGACCACCAGAAGCGCCATGAGCCCGCCGACGTATGCGGCCACGCACAAGAGTTTGGCCACGATCAGATAGGGACGGAATCCTCGCCCCCATCGCCGGCCGTGGATATTGCGAGGCCTCGAGTGTTGGCTGTCGCCCATGCTTGTACCCTGAAGGAATCGGGACGCCGTCCGACAGGGACCATTCTGCGTGCGAATCAGCCATGGTGCAATGCCCCTCGACCAAGCTGGCCAGACAGACACCCCCTACAATCCCCGGAACCGAGAAGGGACCGAACGCGTATGAATCCCAATCATCCCGTCGATCTAGACTTACTGAACCGACAGTTGGAGACACGCACGGCACTGGAGATCATCGACTGGGCCGTGGGGCAATACGGAGACAGCCTGGCGGTGTCCTCGTCCTTTGGCGCGGACAGCGCGGTTATGCTCCACTTGGCCACGCGCGTGAAACCCGACGTCAAGATTATCACCGTCGACACGGGCTTTCTTTTCCCTGAGACGGTCCTGTTTCGCGATGAGCTTGCCCGACGGCTGAACCTCAATCTTCACATCTACCGGCCGGCGCTGACCGCGACCGACTTCCTGATCGAGCACGGACGGATGTGGCGATCAAACCCCGACGCCTGCTGCGCGTTCAACAAACGCGAGCCTTTCGACCGTGCCAAGCGTGAACTGAAACTCGGGGCCTGGATCACCGGTATTCGACGAGATCAATCGCTGAGTCGTAGAAAAACGCCGATCATTCAGCGTGATCACACCGGCCTGGTCAAGCTCTGCCCCATCGCGAGTTGGACCGGCCGAGACATGCACTACTACCTCCTGGAGAACGACCTGCCCTACCACCCACTTCGCGAGCACGGTTACCTGAGCATCGGCTGCCGCCCGGAGCAAGGCTTCTGCACCAGCCAGGTTCGCCCGGGCGAGAATCCCCGCTCCGGGCGCTGGGTCAGCTTCGACAAGACGGAGTGCGGCCTCCATTTGCACGATCAGGGCAGCGGCATCTGACGTACATAAAGCATTGCCAAAGCGAGCATTACAGTCTATTCCCGCACCGCGACGCAGCGGCGCGGAAACCTGGAGAGCATCGCCGGGGTGGGATGGGATAAGCCGGTGGAACTGGGCGTTTGGGGTGCCCATGGATGCGGATCAGGAACGTGTTGATGCCGTCCTGACTGATGGTGAGCACCCTGCTGTTCGGACGGTGCGAATGGACTGTTGGGATGTGGGTCAAGTCACTCCCAACCATTGGTCAGTGTGACTTGAAGGGGCGGGGCACGCCGGTGGAAACGGCCGAGGCGAGGCTCCTTCGCCGCTTGGTTATCGACCGCCGCCCGGATAGGATCCCCTTCGGGACGGATTTGCACGCCCTGCTGGCGGTCGCGTTGCGGCGGAGTTGAAACTCTAACCGTTGGGGGCTGTAGTCCTTATGGCACTTGTGGGCGAGACACCAAGTGGGAGCGAGCCAGGACAACCCGAGCGACGCCGACTTGGTGCGGACCGTATTCGAGGGCAACCGAGAAGCCTATGGCACGCTGGTCGAACGGCATCTTCGGAGTGTCTTCGCGGTTGCGGCCCGGATCCTGGGCAACTTGGCCGAGGCCGAGGACGTGGCCCAGGAAACGTTTCTCCGGGCGTTGGAGCGGTTGTATTTGTACGACCTTGAGCAACCGTTCCGTAATTGGCTGTTCAAGATCGCCACGAACCTGGCTTTGAACAGGCTCCGAGCCCACAAGCGGGAGCGCATCCTGCACCTCAAGGCGGCGGAAAACCGTCGTAACGAGGGCGGGGCGGTCGACTTGGATGTGCCGAACCCCGGGCAGTGGCGATACTGGCTGGCGCAGCTTGATGAACCTCAGCGGGCGGCCATGGTGTTGTTTCATTTTCATGGCATGCCCTACACGGAGATCGCAGAGGTGCTGGACGTGCCGGTCAACACGGTCCGCACACATCTGCACCGGGGCCGAAGGCGACTGCGTGATCTGATGGCGCATGGTCAGATGCCGGAGAACGGGACATGGGATATCGCGACACCGAGCAGTTGATCGAAGCCTACCTGGACGGCGAACTGTCCGTGGAACAGGCTGCGGAGGTTGAGAATCTGGTGCGTGGCAACGCGGAACTGCGCCGCCAGTATGGCCCGGTGATCCAGCTGCTCCGTTCGCCGGAACCGGTCACCATGCCGGATGATTTGACAGAGCGAGTGCTGAGCTCGATTCAGGGGCATATACTCAGGGAGAAGGCTATGCCGGTCTGCCCGGGGCGGCCCACCCTTCGGGGCTACCGCGTCTGGCTGCCCTGGGCACCGGCTCTCGCGGCTTCGTTTCTCCTGTTCATGGCCGGCTGGTATGGCTCACAACTGACCAGCCGCTCATCGACGCAGCGGGAGGACCCGAAACCGAGTCTGGTTCCCCAGGTGAGCGTGGTAGCCAGCCCTCTGCTGCTGAACAGTCTAGCCCAGAGCCTGACGGCGAGCGGGCCGGCCAATCCGGCGGCCTTTGTCATGCAGGGGGCAGCTATGGAAGTCATTGCGGCTGCTTCGCTGGAGACCGCCGAGGACTCGGCCGTCGTTCCCGTTCGACAGACGCCTCGACGGCTGCGAGGTGCCAGCCGTTCCCAGGATCGGTCCTCCGAGCCCACGGACGGACCTCGACTGCCAGTGTTCGTCCCGATTCAGCGGCTATGAGCGTGAGAGGCCCGACATGACAGCTCAGGTGTTTGGCATTCATCGATCACGCGGGTTTACCCGGTTGTTCCGCGGTCGGCTCGCCGGGTCAGGTGCGTTCCTCGCCGTTGGCCGCGTCGGTGCGGTCCGGCGATGGACGATGCCTGTCGTCGCATCGACGGCATGTCTGTTGTCATTCATCGTGTCCGTACACGGGCAGAGCACAACCGATCCGGTTGAGCGTTCCATGCAATTCATCGAGCAGTCGATGAAAGCAACGGACCTGTTCAACGAAGGGAAAGTGAAAGAAGCTTTGGCCGTTTTCAAGAAGCTCCTGGAAACAAACCCGGACCTGGACGAGGACGGCTACGTAGCTCTCTCGATCGGCGACTGTCTGGCCGTTCTGGATCGCCGGGAAGATGCCAAAGCAGCCTATGAGGCCGCGCAGGCCGCACACTCCGACCTGGCCGGCGCAGTGGACGATCGGCTCATCGAACTGGAGTTGGCCGGCAACGTGGGTGACTCGCTACTCGACCGGCTGCGGTTTGCAGCGACAGGCCGGAGCGAGAAGCGTTTCGTGGCCGCGTGGCAATTAGGTCGGGCACTTCAGAAGCGGGCTCAGGCCCTGCTCATCGAAGCGGCCAGCGCGTTTCGGATGGCTGCCCAACTCGATTCACCCATCCCCAAGACCGACTGGCAGGCTGACCATCTGGTGGACCTCGACGACTTGAATGATCAGATGACCGGAGCGATCGAGAGGGTCGAGAGACGGTGGGCCGAGTTGCGGCGATATCTCTCGGGCCGGCAAGGTCCCGGCGAACAGCTGCCGATCCAGCAGTCCAGCACCCAGCGGCGGCAGTATGAATGCACGCTCAGGACCGCCGGCGGCGGGCAGGTTGTCCTCCGCGGGTCGCAGGACCGGACGGACGGTGGGCCACGCTTCACCGCCAACGGGAAGCCCATCCAGTTGAACGAAGCCCAGGCGGATTTCATCCGCCGATACCAGGAGCGCATCGACCACGTTCTACTGGAGGCCGCGAACAGGAAGTCCGCCAACCAAGGAGAGCATCATGAGTAAGCCGTGGGGACTTGCCGGTTTCGGGATCATCGCCTTCGTCTCGACGGTGGTCGCGCTGGCCGGGGATTCGGCCCAGAGGGTGGTGTTCCGCTATCAATCCAGGCCGGGTGAAGTCGTCCGCCAGCGAATCGTTCTGCAAACGGTGGGTTCCGCCCGGATGGGCCCCAGCGAGATCAAGACCGGTCAATCGACCACCAACGAACTCAAGAGCGAGACCAAGAAGGTCAACTTGGACGGCTCGACGGAAGTCGAGGTCACGTTGGTCAACGTCAGCATGAGTATCACCGGCAACGGGCGGCGCATGGAGTTCAACTCCAAAACGTTTGATCCGGCCAAGGAGCACGACAGGGACCTGCGCTACCTGGGGCGGTTCTTCTCCACCCTGGCCGGCAAGAAGTTTACCATGGAGTCCAGTCCGGAGGGAAAGCCCACCAAGGTGTCCGGTCTTCACGACATCATCCAGAAAGCCATCGATGAAGTCAGAAAGGACTTCGAGAAAGAGAAGGGCCGGTTCTTCGTTTCGCAGATCCTCGAGCAGGTCGCCTCGATGTTCGACGATGAGAGCGTTGGGCGCCAGATGCAGTCCTATTACCGGATGGTCCCGGAGAAACCGGGCCCGGTCCAGGTCGGGGAAACCTGGCAGAACCGATGGATCATGGACATGCCCACGCTCAATGCCAAGTGCGAGGCGAATGGCGAGTACGAGCTGTTGGGCGTCGAGACGTTCCGCGGACGCCCATGCGCCAAGATCCGTCTCAAGGAAACGCTCCGCCTAGCCACTGAGCCGGAAGTGACCGACAACGAGAAGGCGAAGAAACCCAGGAACGCCGGCCTGCTGGGCAGCCTCATGGAGCAGATGGACTACACCATGACCACCAGCGGGGGCGAGGGAATCGCCTATTGGGACTATCAGTCCGGCGTGCTCGTCCAACTGCGCCAGACGCAGAAGATGACCATCGAGGCCCGGATCAAGCAGGGCCCGGCTACGGCTATCACCGGCGCTTCCGGGCTGGGAACGCTGACCCAGAAGCTGAACACGTCGGTCCGTGTCGACCTGATCGAGGGCGACGAGGCGACGACCACCGGCGCGAGCGAGTCACACCCCGGCGATTCCGCCGACAAGGCCCCATAAACTCGCGATCGACAGTCGTTCTGTGGCTTACTGAAGACGCGATTGCCGGTGTTCCGGGCTTCCGACGGTTGTTTCTTGACTTCCGGTCGCTGCCCCCGAATGATCTAGTGTCTCTGGCGAATCTCTCTGATCCAAAAGGGCCGGCTTCAGGAAGGAGCTGGCCCTTCTCTCTTTAAGCCTTTGTCACTACAGTACTTTCGTATACCTATAGGTCTACCTTGACCTATTCTAAGCCCTATCAGTCACGGTCAGTGTTTAGTGGTTAGTTGGAAGTAAGAAGGGGTGAGGAATGAGCGTCGTTAGCTCTCGGCGGTCAGCTTTCAGCTATCAGCCAGAGGATGTGAAGCGAACCGCCAAGACGCCATGACGCGGAGGAAACGACGGCGACCAGTGAACCGAAGGCCGCGAAGAGAGCGAAGCAACACGGAGCGGGCGAACCGCGAAACGCAGTCGGGCCGCCGCGTGGTGAATGGTCAGATGGGCGCGATGCGCGACCCTGAAGCCGGAGAACTCGACGGCGATCGCCGCCAGCAGAGCAGCTCGCCAGTCATGCCGGCACGCCCGGAGGAAGCGATACATGCAGCCGCCGGCGAGACCGAAGTGCAGCACCAACGTTGCAGGGTACGCGATGAGAGGTGGCAACAGCGCAAACAGCCAAGTCGGCGGATACCAAAGGCCGGCCTGTGGATCGGCGGCGATCGATGTCCCCATGGCCACCCAGGGATTCCATAGCGGCCACTCACCCGCCCGGATCTGCTCGCCAATGTACTGTCTGGTAGGAAGGTAGAAGAGGACGTCGTCTTCAATCGCGGATACCCCACCCAGCCGCCACGCGCCGGCAAGAATCACGATCGGCAAGCCAAGCAACAGACTGCTCACCAGCAACCGGCGACTGTGATTGCTGATACCGCTACCCTCGGATGCATCTTCCACGCCCATGGGCAGGGATCTTCCGGCTGACGCAGGCGGCCGTCAAGCGTGCTCAACCGCAGGCATGAGTCGGTGTCGAAGGCGGCCCAGCTTGATGAAGTCGGTGGCCGTGTTCAGATACCGCAGAACCGAACGCGAGCGCTGGGCGAGGTGAACAGAAGAAAGCAAAGAAGAACGCGCGGTGGACCGTTTGACTGGAGGGATAGGATGAACAGGATTCCTCACCAGATCCTGCCCATCCTACCTATCCTATTCGTTGTCTTGCCGTCGGGGTTCTGATTCTCCATCAGTGCCAGGCCGGACGAGGCGCCGGCACCGCCCCCCTATTCTTGCGACTCCCACTATTTAGAGAATGGCCTACGACCCCTTATCCGGCCCCCCCTTATCCGGGCCGCAGGCGGTCCGGAGTCCGCCTGCGGCCCACTGGAGGGTGCTTCACTGTGCAACTGAGCCGTTGCGGCTTAGGGGCTGCAAGTCGCCGGCACGACGTGCACGGCCGGGCCGGTGAAGCAATTCACGAACTCTTGCAAGTCCGTGGCGTTGATCTGCTGGTTTTGATCGCGATCGAAGCACACGCACTGGCCGGACAGGAACTCTAGCACCCCGTAGCAAGCCTGAAACGCGCCGAAGTCCACCTGGTCCACGTCGTCGTCGCCGTCCGCGTCGGCGAAAATGGCCCCGCACGGCCGCGGTAACTGGCAACCGGTGCACACCTTGACCTGATCCATCGACACCTGCGCGTGGCCATCGCCCATGTCCTGGTAGAACAGGTTGACAAACGCGCCGCCGTCGAATTCGTCGGTGATGGCCGCATTACCCAGCGAGTTGGCGTCCCAGCCGCCGGACAGCGTACCCGGCATGGCCGTCGTCAGCCCCGGCAAGTCCCATGTGGGCGTAAACGCCGCCATCGCCGTCCCGCAGAAGACGGCCACTTCCCAGCCGCTCTGTTTGACCTTCAGCGTCGCGATCAACGGAATGGACGACGAGAGGTTTACCGGCACGGGCAACGCGAACGTGCCGATGACCTTGATGCCGGTATCGTCGCCGAAGGCGTAGGTGGTTTTCGTCTTGTTCATGGCCATGATGCTGCCGGTCACGACCAGCGTGTCGGGATCGGAACCGCCGTTCTGATCGTAGTAGAAGCTCACCACCAGACCGCCCGTGCTGCTGGCGAAGTAGGTGCTGGCCTCGGCGTCACGGCCGGCGCGACTGGCCGAGAACAGGCCCAGTTCCTGTGAGCAGTCCGCAAACTGCCCGCCCGGCCGATTGACCGCCGTCAGATTGTCGACGATGACGTGCGCGTCGGAGACCACCAGGGCCACGCCCACGCCGTCCGGCGTCATCACCGGGAAGTCGTCGGTGAGTCTGCCCACCAACTCGTTGCGGTCCCAGGTAAAATCCATCGTGCCTTGCGTCGTCCAGGCGTGGCCGGCTTCGCGCATCTGTACGAAATCGCCCGCGAGGTTCCAGCCCGAACCGGGGCCGACGTCATTGCGCAGCAGCGCGTTCAGATAATCGTTGGGATCGCTCAGAGGATTGTCGCTGAAATGGTCGTTCACGTAGACGGTCGCGGTGCCATCCAACAGACGCACCGGATAATACGCCGTGCCGGCCAGCAGGCCGTCGGCCACCGCCGTCAGCGTGCCGCCGCCCGCGCGGGCCGCCGTGACGGACAGGCTCGCGCTGTTTGCGCCGGCGAGAATGGTGATCGGCGTACCCGACGTGACCGGGTTGCCGCCTAACGTGACTGCCAACGAAGAGTCGAACGTCAGCGTGACCTCCTTGCCGCCGGTCGGGGCCAGTTCGCCGTTGGGCAGCGCCACCGTCACCGCCAGGGGACCGGTCGCCGTCGGCCAGGTGAACTCGTGCCTGACCGGCGTGACGTTCATGGTCATGGTCGCGTAGTGGGCGGCGATCTGCGCCGGCGTCAACGCACTGCTGTAGACAGCCAGTTCATCCACCTGCCCCAGCCAGTAGTTGGCGCTGGAAGCCGAAGCCGTCGAGCCGACCAGCAACGGCGCGTTGTTGTATACGCTCGGCAAGCTGAGCGGCCCGATCCGGGCCAGCTTGCCGTCCACGTACATGGTCACCGTATCGTCGCCGGCGTCGCTGGAGGTGCCGGCGTCGAACACAAACGCCACGTGATGCCAGGCATCATCCAGCAAGTAGATCGCGGACAGGTAGCCGGCGCTGACCGGCGACCCAAAGTACACTTCGTACGCGTACGGCCAGTGCATGACCCACGAGAACCCGGTAGCACCGTCGCTGTCATCGCGCACGTTGAACAGTGTCGCCCAGGTGCCCTGCGGATAGCCGACCGCAGGCAGCCGTACCCAGGCTTCAATGGTGCCGGTGCCGTCGGTAAATGCGAAGTCCTCCGTCTGACCGCAATTCATCCAGGTGGTGCTGCTGACGTTCAGCGCCGCGCCGCCGGTCGTCGTGCGCGGCAAAAAAGCCGTGCCGGTGCCCAGCACAGTGGCGTCATGTACCGGCGCGTTCGGGTCGTTGTCGGCGCCATTCGCCCCATCGAAACTGTAGTAACTGATCAGCGCAGGATCGGCCAGCGCGGCCGCCTTGTAGGCCGCCAACTCCGGGCTGGGCACACCCGCGACCCTGAATGTCGCCGGCAAGGGCAGATCGGGGCGGGGATCGGCATAGTCGATCGTCGCCACGAAGTCGCCCTCGGTATCGCCCATGCCCACCGCCGACACCTTGAGGGTCAGCGTGGTATCCGGCTGGTTCACGGTGATCGTGCTGCCGGCCGTCACCGGCGTATCGTCGGCCAACATCACCGCCAGCACGTTCGTGTCGTAGTCGATTCTGACGGGCTGTCCGCCCGCGCCCGGCGTCAAGTCGCTGATCACGACGTCCTGCGGACCGGCGTCTCCAGGCAGCACGAACAACCGATTCGTGGGGGACAGCGAAGGCAGCGGAGCGAAGGAACCCGCGTGCGCCTGAATCGTCGCGGCATCCAGGGCCGTGCTGTACATAGCGACTTCGTCCATCTGGCCCTGCCACAGATTCGCGCCCTCAGCACCGGTCGAGCCGATCTGGAAGGGCAGCCCGCTGGGCGTCGTCGGCAGGGGGAGGTCCGGCAGGTCGGCCAATAGATTGCCGCCCGTATACACGAGCACATGACCCGCGTTGAACACGATCGCCAGGTGCGTCCAGCCCTGCGCAACGTCGAATCCGCCCACCTCCCGATAGCCGGAAACCAGCGAAGGCGCCAGAATGTTGTACTCGGCGTAGTGGTGGAAGTTGTAGACCACGACATACGGAGCGTTCGTCCGTACGGCGAATAGTGTCGGATAAGTCCAATAGGGTGGGAAGGTGCCCAGGTCGATCTTGACCCACGCTTCGATGGTGCCCTGGCCGCTGGTGAAGTCGAAGTCCTCGACCGGCCCGCAGGTCACCCAGTTGCTCCCGTCCAGGAGCAGCGCCCGCCCCTCGTTGTGCACGCCGGTGGCAAAATGCCCCCCGCTGCCGGGGGCCGTGCCGTCGTGCGGATTCACCGGCGCGTCATCCACCGTCGAATCCGCATCGAAGGTGTAGTAGCTGATGAGCGACGGCTCGCCCGTCACCAAAGCCCGATAAGCGGCGAGATCCTGAGCCGTCGCGGCCGACGCCGCCAGCCCGATTGCCGCGCTCGCCAACAGGGCCACTCCCATGCGGTGTTTGTGGTAGTGCATTCGATCGTTCCTCCGAAATGAAGTGAATCAGTCTAACCCCTCGGTCATGCGAACGAGCCTGCGTCTGCCGATAACCCGACGCTTCCTCCTGCCCGCGCCGCAGTGATCCGTGTGCGCCCGGTCATCCGCCTCGCCCCGCATCGGGGGCCGCGGGTTGTCCAGCACGTGACTGCTAGGGCTGAAACCCCAGAAGGTAGAAGAAACGCCCGTGTTTCCACGGGCGTTTTGGGGGCGCAGCGTTGACGGGGTCAGGGCTTGATGGCCGCGGCGACGGCACAGCAGCGCCAGGCCGCCCAGGCCCAGCAGCGCCAGCGAGGCCGGCTCCGGGACCACCGTTTGTATGCCATTGAACCACGTCTGGGCCATCAGATCGTAGCCGGCCTCGTTGGGGTGATTGATGCCGTTGGAAAACAGCGACTGATCGATCGTACCCAGGTAGTCCGGGTTGGTCAGGAAATTGACATACTGATCGACCATCGTGACGTTCTTGCCCAGCGACTGGTAGCTCGGCACCAGCGTGTTGCGGATGTAGTTGTTGTAGCTGATGACCGAGGAATTGTACGTGTACATGGGGATGATCTGGGCGACGATCAGTTGAGCATCGGGCTTGTTGGTCACGATGGTGTTGACCAGCGTGTTCAGCCCGGTGGTGTCCTGGCCGTTCGTGCCGATCATGAGCAGGACGATGTCCGGATCGTCGGCTGCCAGCCAATTGACGATGCCGCCCTGCAACGTGCCGGCCGAGGCGCCGCCATACCCGCGGTGGCCGTCCTGGCCCAAGTCCCGGAGATCCAGCGACGGCTTGTAGGTCCCGCCGTGCGTTGGGTCACCGAATGCCTTGTTCCACGGCTCCGCCGAACCGCCGACGAACTTGAAGTTGTAGCCGGCGTTCGTCAGCCGCGTGTACAGGCCGCTGCGATAACCAAACTCGAACGGGTGGTTGGCCCACGAGGGGTTGTCTGTGTAACCCGCGGTAATCGAATCGCCCAGCGGCATGATGCGGATCGGATCCGCGGCGGAGGCGGGCGTGGCGAGGGACAGCGCCACGATCGCGCCAAAGGCGAAGATGTTTCTAAAACACATCACAAGAAGGACTCCTTGCATTGCCGGGAGTGAGTTCCGCAAATGCGTGTCTGACTCACGCCTGGATCAGCCTGCAATACGACGCTCATCTCCGGCGACGAAGGACGACCAGGCTCGCCAGTCCCAGCAGCGCCATGGTGGTCGGCTCGGGAGTCGGAGTTCCGAAGACATCGACCTCACGTATCACCGAGCCGGCCCCCCAGGTGTTGCCGGTGGTTTCCAGGAAGGCGAACTTGATGGCCACGACGCCGCTGGCAAGGACGCCGGTGGTATCGGTCACGTTCACCTTCGTGGAACCACCTTCAGTCTGTGCCTCGGAAAACGGCTGATAGTCGACCGTTGCCAGTTGGGTGAAGTCAGATTCGCCCAGGTACTTCACCAGGACGTTGTACTTCTGGTTGGAAAACCCTGCACCCTGCCAGGCGGCGATCGACTGGATTTCGGTGATGTCGTATCCCTGGCCCGTGCCCTCGCCAAGAGCGAACTCGCTCCAGGAGAGACCGTCCTTCCAGAGCCACGCCGTGCCGTCGAGAGCAGAGTAACTGACCAAGTCGAAGTCTCCGCCGGCGTTGCCGTCATTCAGTCCCTCAGGACGCATCCCGAAACCGTCTATTAGCATATATGGGCCGTGCGTGGCTATGACACCGGGCTGTTGCAGAAGGTCGTTGTTGCTGACGTCGGCCGCATAGTACACTTCGTCGTCCGTGGTGGATGGGTCGAACGGCCCGTAGGCATTCGGCGTTATCATCACCGCCGCCAAGGCCGGTGAGATGACCACTGCAAGCACGGCCAACACCGCGACTGCGGCGGACGGCCTGGTTGCCAAGATGCCAAACAGGGAATTCGTGCTTTCCTTTCGAGTCATTGCATTTCTCCTCAACAAGTAGTTTGAGACTCCGAACTCCTCCGAGCTCAACAGATAGAAGAACCGCGACTCGCCCTCTCGCAGGGCGAGACCGATACGCTGGAGAGCCGGTTCAAGGCCCTATCATGCTTTCTCGAGCCGATACTCTCCTGCAAAATTAGCGGAGGGGACCCGTTCAGACGCAGGATGTCCCGCGCAGGCCAAGCCCACCTGCATGCTTCCTGAGGTTTTGCGGCCGGTACGCCGCCGGAGGGGCGAATGATCGCGGTCTGACGATCGTTCGGGGCGGCATGGAGACCCGGCCAACGCGCGGCTGTCAAGTACCTGGCCAAGCCCGAGGACCGCACTTTCACCCTCCTGCTACGAATTCCCTCTCCCTAGATTGAACGCTGATCCGCTGATCCAGCATCCCCATCTTAAAGCGGCGAGGAGGGAACATCAATCACAAATGCCCATTGTTTTGCGACATGTCGCCGGTGGGCATCATCTGGGAAAACGCGTTTTCGATAGCAAAAATGAGGTGTGTCGGCTTCAGGAAGGAGCTGGCCCTTCTCTCTTTTCTGGAATGCGCCCTGCCGTCCCGACGCGACTCTCCCGCCGGTGCCAGAGGAAGAGGCCCAGTGCGGTGGCCACGACACCGAACATGACGAGCGGCCAGGGCGGTGAACCCAGGCGCACAAGATGGCCCGCGTCACCGGCCATGAGCAGGATCTTTAGCATGCGCGTCGTCGTCCCTCTCTGTTGCCGGGCAGAGCCGCGGTGGCGGAGGGGTGACGCGGTCACTGACGCTTGGCTGCAATCCACTTCTTGAGCTTGGCCAGCGGCCAGGTGTTGACCACATCCTCGGCCGTGGCCCAACCTCGGCGGGCGGTCACAATGCCGAGCATGAGCTGGTCGAGCTGATCGGTATCGTGGGCATCGGTGTCGATGCACACACGGCAGCCGGCTTTGATCGCCTGACGGATGTGGACATCCTTGAGATCCAAACGTTGCCAGGAGGCACTGACTTCCAGGGCCGTGCCGGTCTTGGCCGCGGCCTTGAACACTGCATCCCATTCCAGATCCATCGCATCGCGGCGACCGAGCAGCCGGCCGGAGGGATGACCGATCACATTCACGTGGGGGTTTTCCATGGCCGCGATGGTGCGGGCGGTGACCCTGGCCCGATCCTGGCCCTGGGCAGCGTGAATGCTGGCGATCACCCAATCGAGTTGGATAAGCAGCTCGTCGGGGTAGTCCAGTGTGCCGTCGGAGAGGATATCACACTCGATACCCGCTAGAACGGTGATTCCTTCCACCTTGCCGTCGGCCGCACGGATCCGCTTGATGTGCCGCCTGAGATCCTCGATCGACAGGCCGCCGGCGATGGCCGAGCTTCGCGAGTGCTCGGTGACGGCAATGTAGCTGTAGCCGCGCTCCTTGGCCGCCTTGGCCATCTCCTCGACGCTGCACCGGCCGTCGCTGGCGGTGGTGTGCATGTGCAGGTCGCCGCGGATGTCGGCCAGCTCGATCAGCTTGGGCAGCTCGGCGTCAAGCTCGCCGCGATCTTCGCGAAGCTCGGGCGGAATGAACGGCAGACCGAGCTTGGCATAGATCTCCGCCTCCTCCTTGCCTGCGATCAGCTTCTCGCCCTTGAACAGGCCATACTCGTTGAGCTTGAAGCCCTTCTTGATGGCGATCTCGCGAAGCCGGACGTTGTGCTCCTTCGAGCCGGTGAAGTACTGCAGGGCGGCGCCGAAGGACTCGGTCGGCAGAACCCGCAGATCGACCTGAATCTCTCCTCCTTCCGAACTGGCTACGAGGATCGACGCCTTGGTATCGCCTGAGGCGCGCACGCCGCTCACCTCCGGCAGCTTGGTGAACGCGTCGATGACCGCTTGGAGGTCGGCCGCCTCGCAGAGCAGGTCGATATCGCCCAGGGTCTCCTTGCCTCGCCTCAGCGAGCCGGCCGGTATGACCCTTTTCACGCCTGGCAAGGCGGCGACCCGACTCCGAAGCGATTCGGCGATCGCATACCCGACGCCCAGCGGTGTTCGCCCGGCCGAGCGGGCCAGGAACTCGATGCCCTCCTGAATCTTGGCGATGCTCTTGGTCCCGAAGCCGGACAACTGCTCGACTTTGCCCGCGGCGATGGCCGCCTGCAGGTCCTCGATACTCCCAACGCCCAACTCGTGGTAAAGGGCCCCGACCTTCTTGGGACCGAGGCCGGGGATACTCATCACTTTCAGAAGCCCGGCGGGCAACGAGGCCATCAGCTCTTCGTGGAGCGTGATCCGCCCCTCGGCCAGGAACTGGCGAATGCGTTCGGCGGTGCTCTTGCCAATCCCTGGAACGGTCTCCAAGTCATCTCGCTCGGCCAGTGCCGCGATGTCCTCGGTTAGGTCGTCGATGGCCCTGGCCGCCCGGCGGTAGGAGTTGATCCGAAAGCGATCCTCCCCTTTGATCTCTAGGAGATCCGCTATCTGCTCGAATCGCTTGACAAGTTCCGCATTGAGCATGATTTACCGCTCACAGGGGTTTCATTGACACTGCCACGCCAGCGGCCCTATTATACCCCCTCGTAGGCAGGAGGGGGTCCTTTAACAGGCATCGGTCTTGATGACATTGACGCTCGCGGAACTGACGGCCTTCATCACTTCCCAGGGCATCCCCTGCACGGTGGACGGCGATGCGTCGGTCTGCATCCGCGCCGTAGCCACGCTTGAGGAGGCGGGGGAAGGCCAGGTCAGCTTCCTGTCGAACCCAAAATACGAGGGGCAGCTGGCCACCACCCGGGCGGCGGCGGTCTTTGTCAAACCCGACGTTGCAGCCCAGCAGAAGATGACCCTGGTTCGCACGCCTGACCCGTACGCGGCGGTGACGGCCGCCATTGTGCGTCTACACGGTTATCGGCGGCATCCGCAGTGGGGTCTCTCCGACCGAGCCGCGATTGCCAGGACTGCCCGGGTTGGGGCCGAGGCGAACATCGGCCCTGGCGTCTACATCGCCGAGAACGTCATCCTCGGGGACAACGCAACCGTCTACCCGGGAGTTTACATCGCCCAAGGATGTCGGATTGGGCGCGATGTGATCCTGTACCCCAACGTTGTCATCTACGACGGCTGCGTGCTGGGCGACCGAGTGACCATTCACGCCGGCTCGGTGATCGGCGAAGACGGGCTGGGCTACGCACCCGTTGGCGAGAAGTGGGTCAAGATACCGCAGATCGGCAGTGTCATCATCGGAGATGACGTGGAGATCGGGGCGAACTGCACCATCGACCGGGCCACGCTGGGCAATACGGCCATTGGCAGCGGGACCAAGTTCAGCAATCTGGTCGCGATCGGACACGGCACGCGGATCGGCGAGGACTGCATGTTCGTAGCCCAAGTGGGCGTGGCTGGCTCGGTTCAGGTCGGGCGTCATGTGACCATGGCCGGCCAGGCAGGCATCGTCGGGCACATCACGATTGGCGATCACGCCACGGTCGGTGCCAAGGCGGGGGTAACCAACTCGGTGGAGCCGGGTGTTACCGTGCTGGGCCAGCCGGCAGTGCCCATCAAGGACTGCCGCCGGCAGATAGCCATCGTTCAGCGGCTGCCGGAAATCAAGAATGAGATTCGCCGTCTTCGGCAGGACGTCGACCGTCTTCGCGCACAGATCCAGAACGACGTTGAGCCGCCCTCCTGAGACTCGCCATGAACCAGACCAGCGCCAACCCGCTCGGACTCATTGCCGGGGCCGGCCGCTTCCCGTTCCTGGTGGCCGAGGGTGCCCGGCGGAAGGGCCGCCCGGTGATCGCCGTCGGTCTTCGAGGTCTGGCGGATCCGCAATTGGCCCAGACCGTGGATCGCTTATACTGGTCGGGCGTGGTGCGACTGGGCCGGTGGATCCGGGTGTTCCGCCGTTGCGGCGTGCGTGAAGCGATCATGGCGGGCTCGGTTCGCAAGTCGGAGATGTACGGGCGGTTCCGGCTGATCCGGTTTCTCCCGGATTGGACCAGCTTCAAGCTGTGGTTCTTCGAGGTGGCCGACCGGCGAAACGACACGATCCTTCGGGCCACGGCGGAGTGCATGCAGCGAAGGGGTGTGACCTTGGTCGATTCCGTCCAATACTGCCGCGAACACCTTCCGCCCCCGGGCGTCCTGACCAGGCGGCAGCCATCACCCGCCCAGGACAAGGACATCGCGTTCGGTTGGACGATCGCCAAGGAGATGGGCCGGCTCGACATCGGGCAGTCGATCGCGGTGAAAGAACAGGAAGTCATCGCGGTCGAGGCGATCGAGGGGACCGATCGCATGATCGAGCGGGCCGGGCAGCTCTGCCGGCACGGCGGATGGATGCTGATCAAGGTGGCCAAGCCGGACCAGGATCCGCGTTTCGATGTTCCGACCATCGGGCCGGACACCGTCGCCAATCTACATCGCCACGGCGGACGAGCTTTGGTCTTTGAGGCGGGACATACCCTGGTCATCGATCGGGAGAGGCTGGTTGAGGCCGCCGACCAACTGGGGATCGTCGTGGTCGCCCATAAGTCGTAACGAGGACGACATGGCCAAGCAGCTCACTGACGAGACGATCGCGACCGCCGAGAATCTCTTTCGCGAGTACCTGCGTGACCGGGGCTTGAAGTACACGCACGAGCGAAAGACCGTGCTCCGCGAGGTGCTGGGTAACCCGGACCACTTCGAAGCCGAGCAACTCCTGGTCGATCTTCGCCAAGCCGGCCGGCGGGTCGCCAAGGCCACGATCTACCGTACCCTGCCGTTGCTGGTCAACTGCGGCATCCTCAAGCAGGTCCAGTTCGGCGACAAGCTGACCCGCTACGAGCACACCTTTGGCCAGAACGCTCACGATCACATGGTCTGCGGACACTGCCACAAGATCATCGAGTTCAGCAGCGAGGACGTGGTCAGGCTGCGCACGGTGCTGGCCTCGCGGTTCCGTTTCCATGCCTTGAGTCACCGGTTCCAGATCAGCGGCCTCTGCTGGGAGTGTGTTCAAGCGGCCCCGGCCGGCGAGCGGCCTTTCGTGCCCACCGATGATACGGCTCCCCGAAGGCGGTAGGCGCGCATGGTTCCCCAGACGCGGCGTGACGCGCCGCACGTTCCACACAAGAAGAAACCCGGCAGGGTCGTGTGCCGGGTTTCTGGGGTCTTCATTTGTCGTGGTCGCCTGACCTTGTCGAGAGGATCAGGCTTTGGCCGCGTTCGCGGTCATGGCGACCAGCTTGTCGAAGGCTGCGGCGTCGGTAATCGCGAGTTCGCTGAGCATCTTGCGGTTCAGGCCGACAGACAGCTTGCGCAGGCCGGCCATGAACCTGGAGTAGCTCGTTCCCCGGGCGCGGCAGGCCGCGGTGATGCGGGTGATCCACAGGGAGCGGAAGTCCCGCTTCTTCAGGCGGCGATCGCGATAGGAGTTGATCCCCGCGCGGGTCACCGCAAAGATCATGATTCGTGTCAGCTTGCTGTGGGCGGCGCGATAGCCCTTGGTGGCGGTCCGAAGCCGCCGAACCTTTCTCGCCCTGACAGCACCAGAGGTCCCGCGTGGCATATTGTTCTCCTCGTGTCCTTCCCCGGCCGGGCCGGGCATTCGTCAACTCGTCAGCTGCTCGCCCGGGCCGCCTAAACGCCCAGAGCCTCGATGACCTTCTTCGCATCTCCGGGGGCCATGACTCGGCTCTGGCGAAGCTTCCGCAACCGCTTGGCCGAACGACCGCTCAGCAGATGCCCGCGGAATGACTGCTTTCGCCTGACCTTACCCTTGGCGGTGATCTTGACTCTCTTCTGCAATCCCTTGTGCGTCTTGCGTCTATGAGCACATCTCGCCATGAATCATCTCGCTATGCTGCTGGTCAACTTCGTCCCCGCGATCCCGCCTGGGACGTCCTTCAGTTCCTCCGCGGTCACGCGGGGAGTAGGATTCGACGGAAGACCCCGACCTCAGCGGCCCGGGCATCCATAGAACTGCACATTCTACCAAGCCGGGGAGGCAAAGCAAGTCCGGCAGCCCAGCTCAGGGGCGGATCCCGAAACCGCGGAACTCCCCGGTCCCCGGGCTCTCGGCCAACTGCCGGCCGCGAATGTACTCGACCATGGTCTCATCCAGGTCCGCCAAGAAGGCGCCCACCTCGGCTGGCGTACCCTCCACGACGACCTCGACTCGTCCGTCCGATAAATTCCGAACGAATCCACCGACCTCGTAGCGTCGGGCCAGCCGCTCGGTCGTGTACCGGAAGCCCACGCCCTGGACATGACCCGAGTAGTGAACGGTTCTGCGGCATCGAGCCGGTTCGAGAGCCATGAAGCCATCTCCCGAGGTGGCGCAGCCGGAACCCGTGGCCCCGCGGATCCTCTCGGGCACCACGCCCTGCCGGCAGACTTGCCGTCGGTTGACCAGGCTTCCGGAGTCGGCCGCGGCCTACTCCTCGCCGCCGAAGCCGCCGGGGCTTCCCATCCCAGGAGCGCCGGGCGGCGTCGCGCCGCCAACAGGGGCGTTCGCGCTCTTCTCGAAATCACGGATCTTCTGCTCGAACTTCACCGCCTGATCGCCCTTCAGCAGGAAGACCTGCTTCGTGCCGCCGAGCGTGGCGTAGCGGCTCTTGTCGGCATCAGCCGCCGGGCCGTTTGCCGAGAGGAGCAGCTCGGTCTTCTGGCCGCTCTTGAGCGCGAAATTCACCCGATCGACGTCGTCGGCGGCCAAGCCGTACGTGCCGAGATCGTCGGCCGCATATTCCACGAACCGGTGCGTCCGCATCTCGCGGAAGGCGTTCAGAACGTCGGTGACCTTCTTGCTGTCGATCGGCAGCACGGGATCCTCAACGTACTTCCAGTTCTCGCCATCCTTGCGGAGCGTGATCTGGGCGGCCTTGGTCTTGAATGCCAGCTCGGTGACTTCATCGACCATGAACTTGACGATCTGGCGGTCCCGCATCTCCGCGGTGACGTCCTCGAAGACCTTGGCTTCGAGCTCGTAGACGGTGTCGTGGTCGGCCACGCAGGCGTAGGTCACGCCATCCTTCTGGGCGAACTGCAGCCGATACACGATCGGTGCCGATGTGGGCGGAGGGAGGGTGACTGCGGGGGCAGAAGCCGCCGCGGGCTCGCCCACCAGCTTCTCGGCCAGCAGATCCTTGAGCATCTCCGTGGCAAGCTTGTTCTCCTTTGGATTGGTCTTCTGGTACTCGAGCAGATCCTTGATGACCTTGATTTCCTGTTCCAGGTCGGACTTCTTGCCAGCGACAGGCTGAGTGGCGGCCGGTTGGCTGCCGACCTTGGCCGCGAGCAGGTCCTTCAACAACTGGGTTACGGCGGGGTTCTCGTCGGGATTTGTCTTCTGATACTCGAGCAATAGCTTGTAGATCTCCGCGTCACGCTGATCCCGAGACAGCGGGGTGGTTGCCTGGGGCTGGCTTGCGGCCTGCCCGCTCTTCTTGGCCAGCATTTCCTGGAGCATCTTCGTGGCCAACGGGTTCTCTTGGGGATTGGTCTTCTGGAACTCGAGGAGCTCCTTCAGGACCTTCGTGTCGCGGTCCTCGCCCGTCGCCGGATTGCTGGCCGGACGACTGCTTGCCGCGGCGGCCGGCGCGGCCGGGGCACCGCCCGAAGCCAGCACCACGGATTCCTCTTCGGCCGCCACGACGGGCTTGGTCGCCGGTGGCGTGGAAACTGCAGGCGGAGCGGCCGGCGCCGTCGCCTGGGTCGCGGGCGGGAGCGGATGCACATGCACGGCGAGGGAGACGGCGGGCTCGTCGAGTCCGTACTTGGCCTTGTCGCCGACGGCCACCACCTTCTTGGCAGACAGACTGGAGACGTCCTGCAACAGGTTCCGGACCGCGTCGGCGTCGGCCTCGGCAGGGACTGGTGATCGCATCCGCCAAGTTCGGTCGCTGTCGGTGCGGGTCAGCTCGATGGGCTTGCCGCCCTTTCGGGCCAGCTCGATCTTGCGAGCTCGCTCGCGGTCGAACGTCAGTACCGACCGATTGCGATAGGACACGCCGCCCTGCAACAGTTGGGCAATGGTATCCTCGGGCACCGCGGCCACCCCGTCCTCGGCGGCGTTGCGAATGTAGACCATCCGCCCGCTGGTGCTGGCCGGCCCGACCAGCATGGTCACTGGGTTGGGCTCGCCGGCCAGCGTCAACGTGATCCTGGCCCGTGGCTTGCCCCAGTCAACATCGATCGGGGTCGTAGCCGGGTCGACGAACGAGGTCGCCTTGAGATCACGAACGGTCTTGATCAGATCTGCGACCAGCGTGAAGTCGGCCTCGGTCTTGTCCGCGAAGAACCACTTCTCGGACTCCTTGGTCAGGTCCAATGGGCCACCCGGAGTCTCGGACTGGATCCGGGTAACCTTGGTGCTGTCCACCACGGCGATCGTCTTGTCGCGCAGGTTGCCGGCCTCGGGAGCCATGGTGTCGATGGACGTTTTGCGCAGCGAGAACACCCAGGGGGCCGAATCCAGGCGAGCGAAGAACGATTCGTTCTTGGTGTCGGTGGGTCCGCCGATCATGACCACGTAGGTCTTGGCCTCGATGGACGGCTGGGTATCCGCCGGCTTGGTGTTGGCATCGCCGGGCTTGGCCTTGGCCGGAATCTCGCGTTTGGTCTCGAGGGTGATCTTGAGCCGGGGCTTCTCCAGTCCATATAGCTTGTAGGAGGTCGGAGCATCATCCTTGAAGGCGTCGGCAGAAAGGCTTGACAGCGGGCGAATGAAGTTCTCCACCGCGGTCTTGTCGGCCCGTCCGCGGTAGGGTTTCTCCATCATCCACTTGCCGCCTTCGCCCTTGACCAGCTCAAAGTTCTGCAAGCCTTCGACCTGGACCCGCTCGACCTTGTCCATCAGGAAGTTGAGGACGCGCTTCTCGCGCAGATCGTCGAGTTTCTTGTTCAGGCTGTAGCTCGGGTCGTCCTTGGACACCACGATCTTGTCCGAGCCGGCCATTTGGACGTAGAAGCCGACACCGGTCGGCTGCCGCTCGCCGACCAGCACCTCGCCGATCGGCGTTCCCGCCTTGATCAGCTTGACCACCGTCGAGGGCTCCTTGAGGCCGGAGGTCTTGTCGCTGGGCCGTTGCGGGTCCTTGGGGCCGAACTCTTTGACGTACTTCATTTCGGCTACGGCCCGGATCACCCCTTCGACGTCATACTTGCGGGCAGGGGCCTTGATCGGCGCCTCGAGATTCCATTCCTCGCCGGCGGCCTCTTTGACCATGGCAATCGTCGGCTCACCCTTGCGGGTCAGCTCGACGCGATCAATGCCTTCCGGCTTGGGATCAAAGAGGCTTTTCTCGACCGTTTCCTTCGCTGCCGGCGCCGGGGCCTGCCCGGGTCTCTCGACGAGGAAGACATACAATCCGATCGCGAGGCATACCACCAGGAGTAAAACTGTCGTCTTGATATTCATGGCTGATCACTTTCTCCGAACCATCATGACCACCCCGCCCACGGCCAATACGACGGCGGCCCACCCGAAGCTGACAACCTTGACCGTCGCGCTCTTCGCATCGGACAACTGCTCGACGCGAGGAACGACGGCGGGGCCCGCGGCGATCAGCTCCGGACGGTCCACCAGCCAGTACAGGGCATTGGCCAGCAACTCGACATTCTCGGTAGGCGGCGGATCGGTCATCAACCGCGTTCCCTTGCCACCGAACCGGACGACCCGACGCTCGAGGTACTGATCGCTGATCGCCAGGCCCGAGCCGAGCACCACGATCTTGCTCTTGGTCTTGCTGTTCTCGGCGGCGACGGAGACCGAGAATGGCGGCGCGAGGGCATCATCACCACGGGTAAACGCGCCCTCGCTCGATCCGCTCTGCAAGGCGGCCACGATGCGATCGACATCCTTCTCCGCCCAGATGTTGGTCGTTCCCTTAGGCACCTCTAGAATGGGCGTCACGGCGACGCCGTCCGGCAGCTTGTCGGCTGCCAGGACCGGGCAGACATCATTCATGAGCATCCGCCGGGCCCGCAGCGGGCGGCCGATCGGCTGATCCTTGTTGAAGTCACTCAACTGCATGTACCACCACTGGACGATGTCAATCCCGTAGTAACCGGGCTTCTGACGATCGACCTCGCCGCGAATCACGCGGTGCTCGGTGTCCACGTTGATGCCCCAGTCCTTCTCCAGGATCGGACCCCATCCGTACTCGCTCTTCGGCGCCGGCCCGAACATGCTCGCCGGGGAGGGCATCCACATGGCCAGGAAGATGGCCCGGCCGTCGGCCGCGAGCACCTTGCGGGCCGCCTCAGCATGCTTAGGCTCGAAGGTCGGCTGGTTCTGTTGCTGCCGCATGAACGGTGGCGGGGCCGACGGGGGGGGGAGGAATACGAAGACCTGGGGCACATCCTTCTCGCCCTCGGGCTTCTTGTCGACCGCGCCCTCGGTAGCCAGGTTCCACTCGGTGACCTTGAACTGCATCCGTTCCAGTCGCTCGCGAAGCTTGCGGATTGCCTCCAGGGGCAGCGGCCCGGTCATCGGCCGCTGGAACTGCCGCATCTGCGGCGGAACCTCCTGCTCGAAGGTCACCAGGACCACTTCGCCCACCGACTTCTTGGCGGTCTGCATCGAGAAGATCGCACTCCCGATTGCGCTGTCGCCGTCGAAAACCCGCTCCGGCGGACTGTCCTTGTCCCGAAGGCGCATGCCGCTCATCGGGTCGGCGATCGGGTAGACCTCGTCGAAGGTCACGACCCGAACCGAGTCCTTGTCCTCGACCACGACGATGTTCTCCTGCTGCAGCCGCTTGGCGATCTCGTCGAGCTCGAGCTTGGGCAGGGCCGCGATCTTGGTGGCCAGCTCGTTGATCCTCGTCAGGGCGTCCTTGAACAGTTCGCCGCCGGCGGCCTTCGCCAGGAAATCCTTGGAGGGCTGGTCAATCCTGGCTCCCTGGTCGAGGATCTCGGTGATCGCCTGGTTCCAGTAGGCCACGTTCGCGGCCATGTCGTCGGCGATCTTCCGGGCGTTGCGAACCGCTCCCTGGAGCTGGTCCACGGCCACATCCTCCCGCTGCAGGAGCCGGCGGAATTGCTGGACGCTGGTGCTCGCCTGGTTGGCAGTAATCGCCAGGAGGTCCGGCAGGTCCATCACCATGAGGCCCTGCTGCACCTGGATTTGCCACTTCTCGTGGGAGCGGATCGCCTTGTTCTGCTCAACAAAGGCGGCAACCCGGGTCCGCTCGTCGCCCATGTACTGGGCCAGGGCCCCGACGGCCTTGGCGAAGCTCTGAAGCACCGGCTTGGGGTCGGCCGGCACTTCCGTGTCCTTCGGGCTGCCGACCAGCTTGACCAGTTCGGCGGCCTGGGTGTTCATCTGGGCGAGCTTCTCGCGGGTCAGCTTGACAAACGGGTCCTCGGGATTGGCCAGCAGCTTGGCCAGCTTGTCCATCTCCTTGGACCAGTTCTGAATCTCATCCAGATGATTCTTGAGCGTGTCGTTGAAGCTCTTGATCTTGTCGTTCGCCTCCTGGTAACGGGGCATGCCCTCGCCCTGGACCGACTTGTCCACTTCCTTGCGGACCTCCACCACGCTCTCGACGTCCTTGCTCAGGATTGCGGCGATGTTGGCCACGGGCGAGAACTGCGTCAGCCAGGCCCCCTCCTTCTCCAGCAGGCCCTTGATCTCCGCCTGCTGAGGCCGGAGGATCCCGCCAAGCTTGTCCCACAGCTCGCGGGCGCTGGTGATGACGCCCTGATACTCGGTCGCCGCGGAACCGAACTTGGTTTCCACGCGCTTGCGAAGGTTGGCCTGATCGTCGCCGCTGATGACGTGCTCCACCGAGACCGACCGCTTGTACTGCCGCACCTCCTCACAGTAGTCCTGGAGCTTGGGCAGAAAATCCTTGCGCGAGGATTCCGGACTGTTCGACGCGTACACCGACGTGATCCGCAGGTCGTCCCCGGCCTTGTCCAGGATCATCTTGGTGCGATCGGAAACCCGGTAGCCGGAAATGCCGCCGGTCAGATCCGCCCGCTTATTGTGCCGGTGGGCGATCCAGTTGATCCCAACCAGGATGGCCGCGGCCAGCACGACCGTCAGGGCCACGTTGAAGCCGAAAAGGAACCGGCGACCGGCCGCACTCGCGGCTCTGTTGTCGTTCTTTACCGCCATCGTCGAGACTCCATCACTTTCGTCGCCAGGAACAGGAAGAAGACAATACCCGACAGGAAGAACAGGACGCTCTTGGTGTCAATGATGCCCTTGCCGAAATCGGCGTAGTGCCAGAGGACGTTCATTCCTGCACACGCTTGACGCAGCCAGACCCAGGGGGCGTATTCCACGAGATAGTCGACCACAAAGGTGAAGACCGCCAGGATGCTCACTGAAAGGATCGCCGCCAGGAGTTGATGTCGCGTGCAGCTACTGGCGAAGATGCCCACGGCAATGAACAGGCCACCCAGCAGGATCATACCCAGGTACCCGACCAGGATGACCGTGCCCACCGGTTTCTGCGAGGCCAGCAGGAGGACGTGGAGCACGGTTGTAGCCAAGAGGGCCACGTAGAACGCCAGGGCACCCAAGAACTTGCCCACCACCACCGACGTCTCCGAGACCGGTGCGGTCATCAGCGTTTCGATCGTCCCGCTGGCAAAGTCGTCCGCGATCGACCGCATGGTCAACAGAGGCAGGGCGAACACCAACACCCCGGCCATCCGCTCGAACAGCGTCCGCAGGCTCGCCTCCTGACCGGGCACCAACGTCTCGGTCACGAAGAAATGCCCGACCAGGGCCAGGAATATCGCGCCCACCACATAGGCGATCGGCTGGTAGAACAGCGAAGCCAACTCCCGCTGGGTGATCGCGGTGATCGCGGCCATGCCACCGCCGCCCGATAGCCCCGGGACACCCGCGCCCGGAGCGCCGCCCGGAGCCTGTCCTTGTGACTGTGATTCTGCCGACATTGTTGCTCGTCCCTCTAAACCCGCTTCGTGAAAGACATCTCGGTTATCTGATACGCAAGAGCGTGCGGCCGACGAACCGCCGCCAGACCCGACCCGCCGGAGCGGACCGGCTCAACCCGCCGCCTTGCGGCCGGCGGTCTCGGCGGTGATCCGGGTGAAGTACTCTTCCAGACTGCCCGTCTCCAGCCGCAATTCGCGCAGTCCCCAGCGGTTCTGCATCGCCAAGCTGGCGATTTCCTCGCGGACGTCCTGGCCGTCGCCACTCTCGATCCGCAGCCGGTTCCAGCCCTGGTGAGCGGTGGCCTCGACCTTGCGAACGCCACCAATCTTCCGCACTGCGTTCTCGATCTCGTGCAGCGGGCCGCGAATCTCGGCCATCAGACGGGAGGCCCCCACGATCTGATCGTGCAACTGACTGATCTGGCCGCTGGCCCGTACCCTGCCCCCGGCGATAATAATCATCCGTTCGCAGACAACCTCGACCTCGGACAAAATGTGCGAGCTGAGGATGATCGTGTGCCGCTTGGCCAAGTCGGTAATCAGCCGACGGGTCTCCCGGATCTGGTTGGGATCGAGACCGATGGTCGGCTCGTCCAGAACCAGCACCTCCGGATCGTGGAGCATGGCATCGGCCAGACCGACACGCTGCTTCATGCCCTTGGACAACTGGCGAATCGGCCGGTTGACGAAGTCGCCCAGCCAGCAGCGCTCGGTCACCCGGTGAATGGCGGCTTCCCGTTGACTGCGGTCCATGCCGTGGAGCTTGCCCCGGAAGGTCAGATACTCGTTGACCCGCATCTCCGGGTACAGCGGATTGCTCTCCGGCAGGTAGCCGATCCGGCGTCGCACGTCGATCGACTGGGTGAAGACATCGAAGCCCGCCACGGTGGCCGTCCCGCTGGTCGCAGGCTGGTAGCACGTCAGGATCCGCAGAGTTGTGCTCTTGCCGGCGCCGTTGGGCCCCAGAAAGCCGACGATCTCACCCTTCTGCACGGTGAAGGAGATGTTGTCGACGGCCAGAAACGACCCGTAACACTTGGTGAGGTTCTTGACTTCGATCATAACTGCCAACCTAAAACATTGCCTACAAAAGACTTATTGTGATTAAGCCCGATCGATAGCGTGAACCGTCCGTGCCGGCCGGTTTTGAATCGGTACGTCGACCGGTCGGCCAAGGTTCGCAACGGCGTTCGGGCTCCCCTGCCTGTTCCCCGATGCCCGCAGGGATCTTCCCCGAATCGCAGGCGGTTTCTGATAGCAGAGCCCTTCGCAGGTGTCAAGACCCGATGTGGGAACCTCCGGGGGGCCAAGCAAGCCCAAGGGTTGCAGGAGGTATCCCTTGTCCAACCGGACCCGCGGCCAGTGATCGCCACACGGTGCCCCCGGATCCTGCGCCTGGCAAGCCAGGGGAGAGAGCGGTTCGGGCGGCGAGGGACCGGCGGTCGAGGCGAGGTCCACCCCAACAGCCCTGCGGGGAGAATCAACTCGCCGCAGGCCCTCAGGCCAGGGCACGGCCCGACGGCGTCAGCGGCTTCCTGGCGTGGCGGATGTCGCAGGGGGTGATGTGCCGCCAGACGGGGACCCGGAAGAGGCTCCGTCCGAGGGAGCAAGCCGGAGCGCCTCGAACCGGGCGGACCATTCCGAGCCGAAGCGATCGGGAACCGCCTGGGTGAGTTTGTCGAGCAGAGCAGCGGCCGCCTGGCGATCCTCGCGACTCAGTTGCTGCAGGTACTCGAGCAATCGGCCGGCGATCAGCCTGCGGATTTCGGGAATCCTGGCCTTGCCGGCCAGGGTGATGACCGGATCGGGGGCGGCGTTCTTGAAGCAGCCGTCGATCATCTTGGCGACGATGCGGGAATGGTCGGCCAACTGCACGGCCGGCAGCACGACCGTGGCACGTGTCCAGGCGGCAGCCGCCTCCTCAATCTGGTTGCTGGCGAACAGGGCATCACCGAGCTGGTCGCGCACCTGGGCTAGACGGCGGGCGTCGGCAGCCCGGGTGCCGGTCTGCGTCTCCAGCTTGGTCAGCAGTTCGACTCTCCGGCCAAGCTCCTTGGCGTCGGTTCCCGACCAGGAGGCCAGGGCCACTTCCTGATCCGCCGGCTGGAGTCGCTGGAAGACCTGCTGATAGGCCTGCCACGCCCGGGACTGAACGGCGGCCGAAGACTCGTTCTTCAGATCCATGCGGCTGCGCAGAATGTCCAGGAGATTCGGCTGATCGCCGAGTGCACCCAGGGCTTCGGCTGCGACCTCGCGAACACCGGCGTTGGTGTCCGTGCCCAGCGTGTCGATAATCAGCCGGAGATAGGCCCGATCGCCGATCCGCCCGAGGCCGCGGACCGCCGCCTGCCGAATGGCCGCCTCCGGATCGGCGGGCTGAAGACTGTCAACCAGAATCGAACCGAACTTGGGGTCGGCGATATCGGACATGGCCTCGAACAAATCGACGCGAAGCTGGGGAGCGGCGATTGGCTGCCGGATACGAGCGCCAATGGCCTCGACCACGGTGGAGAGCTTGAGCGACGCTCTCCCTTTGCCTCTCTCGCAGAGTCGGCCGAGGGCGTCGGCCGCCGCCGCGGCCACGTACTCCGATGTGTCGTGCAGCCCGGCGACGCAATCATCGATGGAGTCCGGATCGGCCAGCTTGCCCAGGGCCTTGTAGATCTCCTCGCGGACGGCTGGGGCATCCTCCTGCCTGAGCATGGCTCGAATCAGGGGGACATCTTCGAGCAAACCGAGGTCGCGCAGGACCATGACCACCTTCTGCCGAACGACCTCGTCCGAGTCACGGCCCATTCCCCGAATGACCTCGAGAACCTCGGCGGTGGGCTTGGTCCCCTTCCGGCGAAGGGCCTCGTGAATGATGTCGAGGGCTTTGAAGCGCTCGATGGCCAGCTCCGACTTCAGCCACTCGCCTAGCCAGGCGATGCGCTTGGTCTCGTCGGTGGTCTCTTCATACAGGGCGTCCATGAGCTTCTTGAGGTGCGCTTGGGTGAGACTCCACTGCTGTTCGCGGCGATACGCGTCGAGGTGGGCGATCACCTTGGGGTCCGTGTAGGTCTCCAGGGCCGCCGCGGCCGCCTTGCGCAGATCGACATCCTCACTGCCGAGCAGTTGCTGCAAGGCGGGCACGAACTCGGGAGCTTGGGGCTTGACCAGGACCACCGCCTCGCAGACCGCCAGCTTGGCGGCACTGTTGTTCTCCGTGGCGAGCAGGGTGGCCAGCGACTTGACCCCCTCGGCCGTCCTGGTACGAAGAATGGTCGTCGCCGCTTCTCGCCGGGTCTTGGCGTCGCTCTGCCCGGCGACTCTCACGAGCTCGGTGGCAACGAGCTCGGAAGAAGTCACGGGCACGGGGCGGGTGGCAGGGGCAGAAGCCGTGACGTCGATCGCGGCGCACCGGTCGGTGCCGGCCAGGGTCGCCGCGGCCGAGATGAGCGTCAGCAGAATAGATGCACTTGCTGCGCGACGCCGACGTGGGAACGACGGCGGCTGGTGTTGAGCCAGTCGCGTTCGGTTCGAGCGCACCATGGACTCCAGCTTTCCTGGCGGCGGCGGTCCTCGCGGCGGGAAGACCTCGCGATTGTCTTCTTTCTAACCCTTCTCGGGCTTCTCTGCAAGGGGCATCTCAGTTTGCGGCCCCCATCGGCCGGAGCTACAATCCAGTATTTGGCCATAAGTCAGCGGGAACGCATCCTGAGACCTCGAGGACCCACCGCCGGACGGCGAGCGGCAATCGAAGCGGGCACCCGACAAGGCATGCTCGTCGGCGCCCCGTGGTACTCACGATGCTCCCTGAAAGGACCATCGATGGGACAGACCCTGACCGAGAAGATCCTCGCCAAGCACGCAGGCAAACCGTCCGTCCGGGCCGGCGACAACATCTGGGTGAGCGTGGACATCCTCATGACTCATGACGTCTGCGGACCGGGCACGATCGGGGTGTTCAAGGAGAACTTCGGCCGGGCCGCCCGGGTCTGGGATCCGGAGCGCGTCATCATCATCCCCGACCACTACATCTTCACGGCCGATAGGATGGCCCACCGCAATATAGACATCCTCCGCGACTTCGTTCGCGAGCAGGGCATCAAGTACTACTACGATCCCGACTTCATCCAGGGCGAGGGGATGCCCAGCCCCTACAAGGACCCGACCCAGACCAGCTACAAGGGCGTCTGCCACAAAACCCTGCCAGAGGAGGGCCACGTTCGACCGGGCGAGATCCTGCTGGGCACGGATAGTCACACTTGCACGGCCGGGGCGTTCGGACAGTTCGCCACCGGGATCGGAAACACCGACGCCGGATTCGTGCTGGGTACCGGCAAGCTGTGGCTGAAGGTCCCGCCAACCATGAAGTTCGTTTTCCACGGGCAGATCCCGCCCTATCTGACCGCCAAGGACCTGATTCTGGCAGTGATCGGCCGTATCTCGGTCAGCGGGGCGACCTACAAGGCCATGTACTTCACCGGCGAGGGCATCGCCAGCCTGACACTCGAGGACCGCATGACCCTGACCAACATGGCCATCGAGGCTGGCGGCAAGAACGGGGTCTGCGACGTGGACGAAAAGACCCTCCGCTACGTGAAAGCCCGTTCCAACCGGGCGCGCTGGGAGGTCTTCACCGACGACGCTGATGCGAAGTTCGACGCCGTTCATGCGTGGGACCTGGCCAATCTCGAGCCGCTGGTGGCCAAGCCGCATTCGCCGGACAACATCGACACGGCCCGCAACTGTCAGGGGACCCGGATCGACCGGGCGTACCTGGGTTCCTGCACCGGCGGCAAGATCACGGACATGATCTTTGCGGCGGCCATTCTCAGCGGGCGACAGGTGAGCATCCCGACCTTCGTCGTACCGGGCTCGACCGAGGTGCACGCGGACATGCTCCGACTCAATGTTCGAGGGGAGACGAGGACCAACGGCGAGAAGTCGGTCATGGACGTCCTCAAGGATGCCGGCTGCACGATCGGTCCGTCGGGCTGCGCCGCGTGCCTAGGCGGTCCGGCCGACACCTTCGGCCGCCTGAACCAGCCGATCGCCTGTATCAGTACGACCAACCGCAACTTCCCTGGCCGCATGGGCCACCGGGATGCGGGGGTCTACCTGGCTTCGCCGCTGACCGTGGCGGCCAGCGCCCTGACTGGGCGGGTAACCGACCCGCGCGACTACATTGGCGCGTCGATCCCGACCGGCACGGCCGGCGTGGTGTGAAGGGGGCAGACAAAGAGAGGTGCTATACCGTGGCCGTGTGCATCTCTGGCGGGAAATGGCCCGTTCCGGACATGGCGACCGGCTTGTGGAGATGCTATACTTGGATGACTTAAGGGGGCGATTTGGGCTCGACCGGGCAGCATGAGGTCGAGGTGGCGTGTCCAGGTTGTCAGGTGGCCTGGTTAAACTCCTGACGCAAACACAAGTGCCAACGCTAACCCGTTGCGCATGGCTGCTTAAATAGCAGCCCGTCCTGGCGGAGATGTCTGCTATCCGGCAGGGCGACGACAGCAGGCTCGCTCATGAGGGTAGGCGCCGTGACACATGAGTCAGAACACCACGACGCTGGGCTGGCCGGAGCCTGTCGCTGGGCGCCGGGCGGCCGAGAACAAATCAGACGACTACACACGTAGAAGCCTCTTCTGAAATGCCACGGGACGCGGGTTCGATTCCCGCCGCCTCCAATTACCTCTAGCGAGATCCTGCGGTTGAATGCGGTTTGCTGCGGTTTCCTGGGGGGTGACCCCGGGGAACTGCGGGATACTGCGAGGTCCAGCGGTCGGGTACTGCGCCGCATTCTGCGCCGCGCCCCGGGCCGCCTTATCGAAGAGCTCATCGGGGACGCCATTGGTGTAGTGCTTGCCGGACACGGTGATATCGTGGCCGATCCACTTGCTGACGGCATACTACGGGAAGCTCATCGCCCACTCCCGCTCGCAGCTCGACCGGAGGGTCTGCCAGAGCTTCTCCCAGAGCTCGACCCCTGCCGCCGCCGTGATCTTGCGTACCCACCGCATCATGTTGCCCTGGCCGGTGATCGTGACCAGCCGCTCCTCATCGCCGATTTCTACGACTTCATGCTGTGGCTGGTCCGGCACACGGAGAAGTTCCCCCGCCACCACCGCTACGGTCTGGGCACGGCGATGGAGAATCGTCTTCAGGCCATCCTCGCCTCACCGCGTCGAGTGGAGTTCGCTCGTCGAAGGACGCCCGTTTGGACCCGTTGCCGAGGTGGACTCGCAGGCCCACGGGCTTCGCAAACACAAAATGAGGAGGGCCGCTCATGACGGCTCGCTCTTTGACAATCGTGATTGTGAGCGTCTGGCGGGGGGTCCGGATCGCTTGCTGGCGAGCCCTTGGATGGGCCCCGTTTTCATCGCGAGGGCAGCGGTGCGGGCGACGGAGGAGGGCCTTATTCGGTGGCTGCTCATTCGGCGGAACATCGGAACCGGAGAGCGAGCGTACTACCTCTGTGCCGCCCCGAAGAGGACCCCCGCAAAAGACCTGGTGATCGCGACCGGGCAGCGTTGGGTCATTGAAGTCTGCTTCGAAGCCGCGAAGCAGGAAACGGGGCTGGATGAGCACGAGGTCCACTCGTGGGACGGTTGGCATCGCCACATCATGCTGTCGATGTTTGCCTTGGTGTTCCTGATCGTTGTTCGCTCGGCCGGAGCATCGCCGAAGCGGGCGCACTCAAAAAGCGCTGCGACCTCGTCCTGCTGACGGAACCGGAAGTCCGATGACTCCTGATTCGAATCATCTGGCCGCGACTGAACGAGGACGAGCGGACCATGGTGTGGTCCGCTTGGTGTCGCAGACACCAGGCCACGGCCCAACGATGTCACTACAGGACCCGGAAACGAAAAACGCAACTGTAGTACCAGCTATGTTCCAGCACTGCTACCGCGGTGAGGGCATGCCTCCCAGGGCTTCGGGCGCAGACTCGGCGGGGCCCGTGGTGCCGGCGGGTGGAACGATCCTGCCGGTCAGGACTCCCAGCCGGTAAGCGGCGAAGTTGGCCGACCAATGAGCACCTTCGGAGCTACCGAGCGAAACCGAGTTGCGATACGCGAGGATAGCCTCTTCCCGCTGGCCGCGGACCTCTCTGAGCTGACCCACTGCAAACCAGATCACGGGGCCGAGAGTTCGCTTCGCAACTGCGTCCTCGCACCAGCGTTTGAGGAATTCCTCCTCGGTAACCAAGCCCAAGTAATAGGCAGAGCACCAGTGGTCGGGATCGGCATTGGCCGGTGGACCGTTCGACCAATCTGAGCAAGCCCGCAGAGATTGTCTGAGAGCTGCCATAGCTTCCATTTCGCGACCGCAACTCAATAGTGCCCAGCCCAGGGACTTTGAATAGTAATCCTCAGCGCCGTATTGGCCGGCTGCGGATTTGATCGCCGTGGCCGCCTTTTCAGCTTGCCCGCCAACAATGAGGAACTCCCCGTACCACAGGAGCTGGCGGGGCGCCGCCATCGCCAGGTCTGCCGGTCTGGGACTGATGGACAGGGCTAGCGTCACGCCTTCCTGAACGCCTTGGACAGACTGAGCCAGCGACTCGAGTTCGTATATCGTCGACAGCGCCTGTTCGCTCTCCGAGCTTTCGGCGGCACATTTGAGGAGGACGCCATGAAGCGCCTGGGTTCGCACTTCGTTGGACAAGCCCCTGCGATTCTCGATTTCTGCCGCGACTCTGGACCAATCTCGCAGCCGGGCGTACGACTCGCTGACCACGGATTCCGCCTGGCTCCTTGCGGCGAGGGCGGCCAGTCGCTCGGTGTGCCGAACGCGCATGGGCAGCCTGTCCCACACGCAGGCGTTGTCCCACGTGGCCAATCCGGCCACGATGCGCCTGCCGTCGGGGCTGAAAGCAACCCAAAAAGGATGCTTAGGGGCAGGCAGCACAAGCACAGTCTCGCCCGTTCGGGCATGCCAGAGCCGGATGGTCCCATCTGCGGAAGCGCTGACGATCCGGCTTCCATCCGGGCTGAATGCGACCGAATACACCCGACCGCCATGGCCGTGAAGGGTGTTGAGTTCCCCGCCCGTAACTGCCTCCCAGAGTCGGACAGTAGCATCTTGGGAGCCCGTTATGATGCGGGTGCCGTCCGGGCTGAATGCGGCGGAGACGACCTCATCGCGGTGCCCTCGGATCACGTTAAGTTGCCTGCCCGTTGCCGCATCCCAGATACGGGTAGTCCGGTCGTAAGAACCGGTCAGGACTCGCTTGCCGTCCGGACTGAAGCTCACCGAACGCACATCGCGTTCGTGCCCGCGGAGCACCATGATTTCCTTTCCGGAGCCAGCATCCCAGAGCCGGGCGGTGTTGTCCTTCGAGCCGGTCACGATCCGTCGGCTGTCCGGGCTGAAGGCGACTGCGGTGACCTCTCCCTGGTGGCCCGCAAGCAACCGAATCGGTCGGCCCGTGGCTGCATCCCACAGTCGAGCTGTCTGATCCGCAGAGCCGGTGAGGACGAGGCGATTATCCGGACTGAAAGTGGCCCGCTCGACGAGGCTGGTGTGCCCCCAGAGCACGACCAGTTTCCGGCCGGTGACCGCGTCCCAGATTCGAGCGGTCTGATCGCCGGAGGCCGTGAGGATGCGCGCGCCGTCGGGGCTGAACACGGCTGACCGCGTCCACCCGCTGTTCCCACGGAGAAGCATGGGCTGCCGCAGAACAAGCGCGTCCCGGTCGGAAGCGGCATTCCCGGGTCCGCTGAGCGCCTTCTGGTCCTCGTGCTGGGAGTTGAGGTAATGCCACTCCCAGTTGCGGTGGCGGGCCGGAGCCCTGTCCAACTGCTGGCGCAGCGTGTCCCAGGCGCCGTTGTTCAGGGCCTTTTGCGCGGCCTTGATGCAGGTCAGGTATTCCGGCAAGGATGCCGACTCGGCGAGTTGGCGGTTGGCGCGAACCACGTGCACCAGGACAGGCACGATGATCGCCAGGATGACGGCGAATCCTGCGGTGATGGCGAGGTGTGCCCTGTAGGGGCGGAGCAGCTTCCTCGTGCGGTACCAAATCGACTCCGGCCCGGCAAGCAACGGGCGGCCCGCCAGGTAGTTCGCGATATCGCCGGCCAGTTCGGCCACCGAGTGATATCGCTGGCCGGGGTCCTTCCGCAGGGCTTTGAGCGGAATCCACTCGAGTTCGCAACGCAGCGTGGAAACGAGCGTGGGCACGATCGTTCCGCGGTGCCGGGCTGCGTCGGTAGCCCTGTCTCCCAGGTAGCGCAAGCGCGTGCTGGGGTGCGGCGGATCGGCTTCGCGGATCGTCCTCAGAATGGCTTCCAGCCCAGCCCGCCGAAGCTCCTCCGGCTCGAACGGTGGTACCCCGGCCAGCAACTCATACAGCACCACGCCCAGCGAGTAAATGTCCGAGCGGATGTCCACTGCGTCTGGCGCGCCGGCCGCCTGCTCCGGGCTCATGTACTCCGGCGTACCCACCAGGATGCCTTCCTCCGTGAGCAGCGTTTGCTCCAGCGGCTCATGGGCCAAAGCCTTGGCTACGCCAAAATCAATCACCTTCACCTGAGGCTGGCCGTCCTGCTCCACCACAAGGAGGTTGGATGGTTTAATGTCTCGGTGGATCACGCCTTTGTGGTGAGCGTGCTGGATAGCCTCACAGACCTGCGTGAACAGCTCCAGCCGCTGCTGGATCGAAAGACTCCGCCGGTCGCAGAAACCGGTGATCGGCTCGCCCGGGGCGTATTCCATGGCGAAGAAAGGCCGATGGTCGTCCGTTAATCCGGCATCGAAGATCCGGGCAATGTTGGGGTGCTCCATCATCGCGAGCAGGTTTCGCTCGGCCTCGAAGCGGGCGATGATCCGGCGGGAATCCATGCCCGCCTTGAGCACCTTGAGGGCAACGGCCTGGTGGATCGGTTCGGTCCGCTCGGCGAGGTAGACCACGCCCATGCCGCCCTCGCCCAAGAGCCGGACAATGCGATAGGGGCCGATAGCATCGGGGACGGGTTGGACGGCCGGATCCGCGGCTTGGGTGTGACCCGGGTCCTCGTCGGCAGCCTCGGCCTCACCTTCGGCGACTCCCTGGTCGTGGGCGAGCAATTCCTCTACTTCGCGGCGGACTTCCTCGTCGGTGCCACACTCGGCCAGAAGGAAAGCCTGTCGCTGCTCTGCCGGCCGGTCCAGGGCAGCGTGGAACAGCTCCTTGATCCTTTCCCAGCGTTCCGGCAACATGTGGGAGTCCCATCAGCCCGACCGACGGTACATGCGAGAAAAGGGGCCGGCGCAGGACACTCCGAGCTACGACCGCGGAGCCGCGCCCGGCCCGGCTTCGAGCTCTTTGGCCAGCCACGCCTTGGCCAGCCGCCATTCCCGGCTCACCGTTCTCGCCGAAAGCCCAAGCGATTCGGCTGTCTGGGCAATGTTCATGGCAGCAAAGCAACGCAACTTGACGATGTCAGCCAGCCGGCCGTCAAATCTCTCAAGCTTGCTGAGAGCTTCGTCCACATCCAGCGTGTCCAACTGGGCTCCTACCTTGTTCGGGGCACACCAGTTCTCGTTGAGTGGTACGCGGACCCGCCCGCCGCCCCGTTTGCGCTGATGGCAGCGCCGAGCCCGCTCGACGAGTATCCGCCTCATGGCCTCGGCGGCTGCGCAGAAAAAATGAGCTCGGTTCTCCCAGTTCTGCTGGCCATTTCGGCACAAGCGTAAGAAGGCCTCGTGCACCAGTGCGGTCGGTTGAAGCGTGTGTCCGGCCGGCTCTTTGCCCATTTTGGCCGCAGCCAAGCTGCGCAGCTCGTCATAAACCAAGGGCAGCAATTGAGATGAGGCTTCTCCGTCCCCTGATGCAGCCGCTCTGAGAATGGCGGTCAAATCCTGCATGACTTATCCCGCCTTTGTGCTTTTTACGAACGCGCCTTGGCGTTGATGTCCAATCGAAAGCGCCATTATCGCATGTACTGATGGCAAGTCAACGGAACAAATGACAGTGCAGGTGTGACCAACTTTGGTCCGTCCGTCCAGGGACCCGTGAAACGGCCGACGGCCGTTTGCGCCTTCACGAACGGGGGAAGCGGATTGAGTGGTGTGCTCTCGCCATCACGGCGGGCGTGCCCACAGAACCTGTCTTCAGGAAGGAGCACTCGTCATGGCCATGAGCTTTCGTGCGTGTCTGTTTTCGCCGTCAGTGAATAGAGAGCCCCAATTCGAGCGTGACGGCGTCTCGGTGGGATGCAGCGGGCCCGCAATTGAAAGGAGAGCATCGTGAATTGGCTATTCTCCGACGATCGTCCGCGTTCTTTGAGGCGGCTGATGAACCTTGCCGGGATGGGGCTCATCCTTTTAGTCGCCCCGCGCGCGGGGCTGGCTCTGGAGAAGCCCACACCCGAGGAATGGCGGCAGTACAACGAGGACGGCACGCTTGCGGAGCGGATCGAGAAAGCCAAGCTGACGGGCAACCACAAGGCCGCGCCGCACCTGGTGCGCAATGCCCGGCAAAGGCTGCTCAAAGCCGCGGGGGACACGGTTGTTGAATACTCCGATTCGCTCCTACTTGCCCCCCCGGCTGACTGGCAGGGCGGTCTACCCTCGACCGGCACGCCGAACGTGCTTGTGCTCCTTATCGATTTCCCGGACTTTCCCCATGCCGCCAACCAGACCCCGGCGGACGTGTCGAGCAAGTTCTTTGGCACCGGTGATACCAGTCAGTATCCCTATGAAAGCCTCTCCCTTTTCTACAGACGGTCCTCGTACCAGCATCTCAGTATCCAGGGAAATGTCCTGGGCTGGTACACGGCCCAATACAACCGGTCCCACTATGGGACCGCCGGCCGGGAAGCCCTCATCATGGAGGCAATCAACGCGTACAACGCTACGCACGATTTCGCCCAATACGACAACGATCACGATGGAGTCATTGACGCCTTCTTCATCAAGTGGACGGGTCCGGACAACGGCTGGGGCAGTTTCTGGTGGGCCTGTCAGCCAACCTGGGACGCCAATCCCAGTTACCGGGTGGATGGCAAGGTCCTCGGCCGTTACGTTTGGTCATGGATCTCGAGGCCACAAGGTCAAGTCTATCAGCCGCATGTTGATATCCATGAGACAGGGCACCTGCTCGGCCTGCCTGATCTTTACGACTACAAAGACATTGAGGGACCCATGGGTGGTGTTGGCGGCCTCGACATGATGGACGCCAACTGGGGTGATCACAACTGCTTCTCGAAGATGATGCTGGGATGGCTGGACCCGATCGTTGTCTCGGCCGGAGATCAGACGGTCTGTCTTCTCCCCACCGCGTCAGTGTCAAAGGCCGTGCTGATCATGCCTGGCGCGACCGGCAGCACCTTGTTTGACGAATTCTTCATGATCCAGCACCGCACACGCACTCTGAATGACGACCGACTGCCCGCCGACGGTTGCCTGATCTGGCACGTGAATTCCACACTGAACACCGAGGGCACAGACTTTCTCTATGACAACTCGTATACGCCAATCAAGTACATGAGGCTCATGGAGGCTGATGGTCTCGAGGAGATCGAACAAGCCTTGCGGGCTGACGCTGGTGATTTCTATGGTCCCGAAACGCGGTTCGGGTTGAACTCGACACCCAGCAGCCGCAATTATTCCGGCTTCGACACCGGCGTGTGCATCAACGCGTTTACGCCGGTAGGAAATGCCATGTACGTCTGGTGCTGTTGCGGCGCGTGCGCGCCGTCAGGCGCCACCGGGCTCTGGGGCAGCACCGGTCAATACACGGACAAAGTCCGCCTGACCTGGGATGCTTCGCACGGGGCTGCAGACTACCTCATCTACCGGAGTGCGACCCAGACTCCTGGCTGCCCAGAGCCGCCGCTGGCCCGGGTATGGTCCCCCGCCACAGCCTGGGACGATTTCACGGCGGAGCCCGGGGTCCACTATTACTACTCCGTCAAGGCCCGCAACGCCTCTGCTGACGCGCCCTGCAGCGATTCAGTCTTGGGATGGCGGTATGCCGATCCGCGTCCTACGGTGTATACCTTCACGATTGATGGCGGTGCCGAGACCACGACCTCGCGGACCGTGACGCTGCGCTGGACCTGCCCGCATAGGGCAGACCATTATATGGCCAGTGAGTCGCCTGATTTCGCGGGGGCCACCTGGGAATGGGATCAACTCTGGGAACATGTGTGCAGCTTCGTCCTGTCGCCCTGCAGCGGCGTCAAGACCGTCTACTTCAAGGTCAAGGAAGGGTCTACGGAATCACTCCCCGTCACCGCAACGATCAGGCTCGATGAGCCGCTCCTGGTCGTGACGCAGTTCAGGATTAACCTGGGAGCGGAGACGACGGACTTTCGAACGGTGAAGCTAAACCATAACTGCACGCCGAGAAGGCCGACCGACTACATGGCCAGCGAGTCGCCAACCTTCGTGGGTGCAACCTGGCAGCAGCCCTGGGGTCCAAACTTGGATTTCGAACTTTCTCCGGGCAACGGGGTCAAAACCGTGTTCTTCAAGGTCAGGGATGTCTGTGGAGAATCCGCCGTGGTCAGTGATACGATCACGCTGGCCGAGCCGCAACCGCCGCCGGTGGTGGACACCTTCGCCATGAACAACGGAGCGGACACGACTGCCTCGCGCGCCGTGACCCTGAACAACACCTGCTCCAACTCGCCGACTCATTACATAGCCAGCGAAAACGCCAGTTTTTCAGGCGCCGTCTGGCAGACCTATTCGAACGCGCCCTGGTTTACCCTCTCCGACGGCAACGCTACCAAGACCGTTTACTTCAAAGTCGCCAACAACGGCGGGGGCTCCTCCCCTGTCAGCGACACGATCACGCTGGCCGAATGTGCGGTCGTCAAGTCGTTCTCCATCAACAACGGCGCCGCCCAGACCGCCTCGCGGACGGTGAAGCTGTACAACACCTGCTCGAATGATCCAACGGAATACATGGCCAGCGAGTCATCCAGCTTCGCAGGCGCCGTCTGGCGGCCCTACGGGACGCTTACTCCTTCATTCGTCCTGTCGAGCGGCAACGGCGCCAAGACCGTCTACTTCAAGGTTCGTAATGCCTGCGGGGAATCGGCCTCCCTCAGCGACACCATACTCCTGGCCGAGGGTGTGCCGATATTGTACGTCTTCTCGATCAACAACGGGTCGGAAACGACCGCTTCCCGGACAGTGACGTTGAACAACTCCTGTGCGTCAAGCCCGCCGCCAACGGAATACATGGCCGGCGAGAACTCGGACTTCTCAGGGGGCACCTGGTTGCCGTATTCGACCGCACCGTCGTTCCTGCTGTCGGCCTACAGCGGCACCAAGACCGTGTACTTCAAGGTCCGCAACGGCGCCGGCGAATGCGACTATCCTCTCAGCGTTACCATCCTGCTGATCGAGCCGGGCGCGCCAGCGGTGACCGGCCTCGCGATCAACAACGGCGCGGCCACAACCACGACCCGCGCCGTGACGCTGAACAACACCTGTTCCAACGCGCCGTATGAATACATCGCCAGTGAGCGGTCGGACTTTTCAGGCAGCGCCGGCTGGTTGCCTTATTCGACCGCGCCGTCGTTCCCGTTGTCGCCTGGCAATGGCGGCAAACCCGTGTTCTTCAAGGTGAGGAACGCGGTGGGAGAGTCCGCCGCCGTTTCCGACGGCATCAAGCTGGTCGAATCGGGCATACCGTTGGTGGAGACCTTCGCCATCAACAACGGCGCGGAAATAACGACTTCGCGGACGGTGACGCTGAACAACACCTGCTCCAACGCGGAGCCGACCGAATACATGGCCAGCGAGCGGAGCGACTTCGCAGGCGCCGCATGGCTGCCCTATTCGACCGCCCCGTCGTTCGAATTGTACGCCGGCGACGGCTATAAGATCGTGTACTTCAAGGTACGGAACGCCCTTGGAGAAACCGTCCCCAGCATCAACGCGATCACGCTGACGACCCCGCCGGTGGTGCTCACCTTCGCGATCAACGACGGCACGGCCACCACCACTTCGGGGACGGTGACGCTGAACAATAGCTTCGCGAACAGCCCGACCCAATACATGGCTAGCGAATCTTCGAGCTTCGCCGGCGCAAGCTGGCAGAGTTATTCGACGGCGCCTTCGTTTACCCTGTCCATCGGCAACGGCACCAAGACCGTGTATCTCAAGGTGCGGAACGCCGGTGGTGAATCCGCTCCGGCCAGCGACGCTATCACGCTGACGGTGCCTCCGCCGACCGCCGCCGAGATGACGCCGAATTCGGGCCTAAACACGGGGCTCGTGAGTATCACGAACCTGGCGGGCACGGGCTTCCTGAGCGGGGCGAGCGTCAACTTGAGCAAGGCGGGCCTGCCGGACATCGCGGCGACCGGCGTCACGGTTGTGAGTCCTGTGAAGATCACCTGCACGTTCGATCTGACCGGAGCGTTCTTGGGTGCGCGGGACGTGGTGGTGACTAATCCCGACGGTCAGACCGGTTCATTGACGGACGGCTTTACCGTGAAGCCACTATGCGGGCCGACTCCTGAATGGGTTGGGACCTGCGACGGCTTTTCTGCAAAACAGGTGGCCGTCGCTGGCGACTACGCCTACGTGGCGGGCTCTGGCCCACTCTTTGAGGAGCTTATGGTCGTCGAGATCTCCGACCCGGCCGCGCCGAGGCACGTAGGAGGGGTATACAACCTATATGGGGACGCTGTCGGCGTAGCCGTCTCCGGCAACTACGCCTATGTGCCGGTCGAAACTCAAGGCGTCGATGTCATCAACATCTCCAACCCGGCCACACCAAGCTGGGTCTCGAATTACGAACCGCCCGGTAGTGATTCCGCTTTGCATGTGGCCGTCTCCGGCAACTACGCCTACGTGGCGTATGCTTACGCAGGCCTTCTGGTCCTCAACATCTCCAACCCGGCCTCACTGACCCGGGTCGGGGCTTGCGACACGAGCGGGTACGCTCGCAGGGTGGCCGTCTCGGGCAGTTACGCGTACGTGGCAGATGACACGGCGGGGCTTCAGGTCCTCAACATCTCCAACCCGGCCGCGCCAACCCGGATCGGGGGTTACGACACGAGCGGGAACGCCTACGGCGTGGCCGTCTCGGGCGACTACGCGTATGTGGCGGATTACGGTGCCGGACTCCAGATCATCAGTATTTCCGACCCGGCCGCGCCGACGCGGGTCGGGGGGTACGACACGATCGGGCACGCTTACAGTGTGGCCGTCTCCGGTGACTACGCGTACGTGGCAGATAGTACTGGTGGCCTCCAGGTCATCAACATCTCCAACCCGGCCGCGCCGTCATGGGCTGGATCTTACGGCGGCGCCACCGGCGTGTACGCTTATGACGTGGCCCTCTCAGGCGACTACGCCTACGTTGCGTGCGACCGTGCCGGCCTTCAGGTTGTCACTCGGATCTGTGCCGCCCTTCCGGCAACGCCGTGGTCGCCGGCTCCGGCCGATCAAGCGACGAACGTCTCACTTGAGGCCGACCTGGACTGGGCCGATGTCTCCGGCGCCACAACTTACGATGTGTACTTCGGCACCACGGATCCGCCAGCGCCGGCCGGCAATACGGTGACGAGCAGCTGGACGCTTCCCACGCTGGTACCGGAAACCTGGTACTTCTGGAAGGTGGTTGCTAAGAACGCCGCTGGCGACACGCCCGGCCCGGTGTGGAGATTCCAGGCACTGAGCTGTCCTGTGATTACGCAGCACCCGTCAGGCAAAATCGTGTGCACGGGCACCGGCACTACCTTCACCGTAGCCGCCGGCGCCGAGCCGCTGAACTATCGGTGGCGCAAGGATGGTATGCCGCTGAGCGATGGCGGCAGCGTCTCTGGTGGGGCCACGGCCACGCTTAGCCTCAACCCGGTTGCGCCGGCCGATGCAGGTAGCTACGATTGCATGGTGAGCAACGATTGCGGATCGGCCACCAGCAATGCGGCCGCCCTGGAGGTCTTCCCCGCCCTCAGCATCATCCGGCACCCGGCGAGTCAGTCGGCTTGCACGGGCGGCAGTGCCAGCTTCTCGGTCACAGCGGAGGGCACGCCGCCGCCCAGCTACCAGTGGCGAAAGGACGGCGCCGCGCTGAGCGATGGCGGCAACGTCTCCGGTGCGACCACCGCCATGCTGACGATCAATCCGGCCGGCGTGGCCGACGCGGGCAATTACGACTGCCTGGTAAGCAACCTTTGCGGCTCGGAAACCAGCACGACTGCGGTCCTGACCTTTCTAACGACGTCTCCCGCCGCCGACTTCGACCGCGATTGCGATGTGGACGCCGATGACCTCCTGATCCTCCAAGCCTGTGCGTCGGGGCCGATGATACCGCATCCGGCCGGATGCACCGCCAAGGATCTCGACCAGGATGGCGACGTGGACCAATCCGACTTCGGCCTCTTCCAGCGCTGCTACAGCGGCACAGGCAAGCCCGCAGACCCGGATTGTGCGAAGTGAAGAACGCCGGGCAAGTACATCGCGAGGCATCCTCCAGCCCGCGGCTGCGCTACATGGGACCCAAGCCCAAAACCGCTTCGCCGGGCAGGCGAGATAGGATCTGGTACCGTCAGCGCGTCTGGCGGGGGGTCCGGATCGCTTGCTGGCGAGCCCTTGGATGGGCCCCGTTTTCATCGCGAGGGCAGCGGCGCGGGCGGCGGAGGCGGCCATGGTCGAGGCGGTGGCGGGCTGCTCGGCGGCGTCGACCGTGGCAGAGCTGACGCGGGGGGAGAAGGGCACATTGACACCGGCGCCTGTCTGGCCGGCGGAGGCAGCGGGGGCATGGGCACAGAATAGGGCGGCATGCCCGGTTCCGGTGCCAGCTCCAGGATGAGCTGGGCGAGGAACTCCCGCATCACCCGGCGCTTGACGGTGTTCCTTCGCATACCAGCGGCAAGCAGGGCATACATCCGGTCGTGGACCTCCGGCCACAGGCCAGTCCGCAGGGTAACTCTCTGGAAATCCTCCCAGGCCAGTACGATCCGCCGTCCGTTCCTCCATCGCATCACGGCACATCTCCTGCAAGAAGCCTGTCGCTCCGGGACCGGTAATGAACCCGACCGGCCCTTGTCGGCGTCCGAGTGGGCTGGGACCCTCGCTGCTCATCGTCTGCCCTCCGTCAGACTTGCCGCATTGAGCAAGGCGAGGATGGCCGCTCGGGTGCCCTCGGGTAGTGACGCCCATCCGTCGATCAGGGCCTGTAGGTCGGCTGGAATGGTGGGTAGTGCGCCGCGTTCTGTGCCGCGCTCGCCTGAAATCTGCAGATTCATTGGGCGTTTCGACAGGGGGACGCGGGTTCGATTCCCGCCGCCTCCAGTCTTGCGCTGCAGTCGCCCCTGCCGGACCATGTCTTCCGGAGTAAGGCTGCCACACCGGAGAAGGACGCCGTAGCCGAGGACGGCGGAGCGGATGCTTGGGGCGAAATACGACCACCGAGCGGCGCAGCGCGGTTGCGTCCCCGCCCGATCATGCATCCGCCCGCGAATACTCCCCACGCAGATCGCCCGCCGATTCCAGATGCCATTCGCGACACGGCCCGCGGCAACGCCGAACCACAGGCGCGAATCGAGTCCCGTTTATCAGGGTTCGGGCCGCAGTGGCGTTTCTCCCCAGCCGCGGTGTATCATTTGCCGGCGCTTCCCGCGGCAGCGCCGGGGACGGGGCCGCCCGCCTGCAAGGCCTGCAGCGCCGCCTCCTGTCCCCAGCGGGTGTGCGCCCAGAGGTACTGCGTTGGATCACGCACAATGATACGTTCCAGGCCACGCAGATAACGGTTGGTAATGTACGCCACCGAATCCTCCTCGTCCCGCCAGTCGGTGTGATCGATGACGTCCTCGACGATGACCTCGAACTGGAACGTCCCCAGGCGACGAATACCGGCCACAACCACGTCCGCCTCGTACCGCCAAGCGAACAGGCCAACCGACCTCACGACCCGGGTGGGCAAACCGAGGAAGGTGGCCCCCATGCCCCGCCGTTCGGCGTAGTGGTCCGCTACCAGGGCAATCGAACCGCCTGCTTGAAGGGCAGCGGCCAGGCGATCGGCTCCACGCTCAACCTCAACCAGCTCGCACCCGCCGCGAGCCCGAATCCGTCGCCGGTAGGCATCGAAGGCCGTATTGGCATGCCGGCGGTAGACGGCTGCAGCCCGAATGCCGTTGAAGCCCAGGAAGAGGGGCAACAGATCGAAGGGCCCATAATAGCTGCTGAGCAGGATGACCGGCTGACCACGCCCCTGGAGGGCCAGCATCCGACCCAGGTGCGGCTCGGGCACTTGGCCGCCATACCGCTTGTACGTTCCCGCGTGCAGAAGCCGGTCGGCCAACACGAGATCAGTGAGATCCCAGACCCGATGAACGAAGGCCCTTTCGGCGACACGGCTTACGGCGTTTGCGGGGATCAGGCCGGCCAGGGCGGCCGCACACTGAGACTCGCTCAGCTGCCGGAGCGGCGTCAGCAGCCGGTACAGAAGCCGGGCCAGCAATCCCGTGACCGTGTAGGCCACCCGCGGACCGAGAATGCTGAACCAGACGCCGAGCACCCGCCGGTGCAGGTCGTTCAGCCAAAGCACCGCCCGGACCCACCACTTCGAGCCGCTATCCCCATGGTTCACAGGCATGACCCCGTGCCTTGCTCCAGACGTTCGATTTCCCTGGTTTCGATCTCCTGAGCTCTCGGCTTTTCGGCCTTTCTCCAGACAACTTCTTTGCCTCTCGTTCGTTGAATAGGTATATTTACAGGCGCGGGGTCGTAAAGGCCATTTCCCCGCGATCATTCTTGAAGACCTCGGCTTTGAGCGACGAGGAGGGTGAAGATGTTCTCCCGGCTTGGGGTACTGGCGTCCGCGGTCTTCTGCACGGCCCTGGCGGTCGCTTCCACGAGCGGGCAGTCGACCAGGTGCCAGACCGACCAGGACTGTGCCGGCCAGGATTACTGCCAGCATGAGACCGGTGACTGCAGCGGCCAGGGCATCTGCGTTGCCCGTCCCGAGGCGTGCCCCCCGGATGACGATCCGGTCTGCGGCTGCGATGGCCGAACCTACGCCAACCCCTGCAGCGCCGCCCAGGCCGGCGTGAGCGTGGCCGCCAAGGGCATCTGTGCCGACCAACCACCGTCCATCATCCGGGCGGTGTCTCGACGGTCCCAGGGTTACATCGCGACAGCCGATATTGACCTGCTTCACCCGCTATCCGGAGCGATTCTGGCCGGCGAGTGTCGGCTCGGTGGTCCCACCCAGATCGTGGTCACCTTCGACCGGGCCGTTCAACTCGCGGTCAGTCCGGAATGGGCGGTTCGCCTGGCCGGCACGGCGGCCAGCAATGGGCGAGTCACGTCCGCGACCGCAAACGGCGCCGAGCTCACCATCGACATCGCCGAAGCCCCTGAAGCTGCCCGCTTGAGCCTCACCTTCCCCGGCATCGTGGATGAAGCCGACCGCGTCGTGCAGGACGTTCTGAACTTCGGCGTACTGGTCGGCGATGTGAACGGTGACGGCCTGATCAGCATTCTCGACCTGCTCGCCGTTCGCAACGGGCTCAATCAGCCGACTTCGGCCAACAACGTCCGCATCGACGTGAGTGCTGATGGAACCATTAACCTCCTCGACATGCTGACCATCCGCAACCACCTCAACCTGGTCGTTCCGCGGATGCCGGTACTCAAGGCGTACAGCAACAGCGGGTGCTTAGCGAGCAACTCTGCCAAGAGAAGTACGGCGGCCACCAACAGCCTGTGCGGCGATGATGAGATCGCCGTCACCATCGAAGGCAACGCGCTGAGGGTGGTCCACAAGAACGCGGCGTACAACTGCTGTCTGACCGAAATCCGCACTACGCTCACCGTGGTCGGCCGAACACTGCGGCTGACCGAGACGGAGTACGTTCCTGCGCCGTGCAAGTGCCTGTGCTGCTACGAATCCTGCTCGACGATCGCCAACCTGGCCCCCGGAAGCTACACCGTCGAGCTCTTCTGGCGGGATGACGAAACCCAAGGCCCGCGCTGTCTCTCTCAGGAAATCATCATCCCGTAGACGTCCATCCCGCCAAGCACGCCCGTGGTCCCAGGCCGTCCGCGGCACGAGTCGCCGTTCTCCGCCGCGCGATGGCGGTTGTCGGCCATGGCGTTCAGCTCGTACCCCTGGCCGCTCGCACGCGTTTCAGGAACTCCTCGGCCGTTGCCTTGATGGCCGCGAAGTCCCGGTTCTTGAGCGCCGCCTTGGTGACCAGGGAGGATCCGACGCCGACGGCCGCCGAACCGGCCTTGATGAAATCGGCTACCGTCTCCAGGGTCACGCCGCCAGTGGGGATTAGCTTGATCTGGGGGAATGGCCCGCGCAGGTCGCGGATGAACGTCGCCCCGAGCGATGTGGTGGGGAAGACCTTGACCATGTCGGCTCCGGCTTGCCAAGCTCGGACGATCTCGGTTGGGGTCATGGCCCCGGGGAAGACCGGCACTCCCTCTCGCCGGCAGAGCTCGATCGTCGGGAGGTCGGTGATCGGTGCGACCACGAACTGGGCACCCGCCAGAATAGCGGCGTTGGCTGTAGGCGCGTCCAGCACGGTTCCGACGCCGATCGCCGCCGAATCGCCGCACGCCTGGCGGGCGTTGCGGATGACCTCGAGGGCGTTCGGTGTGGTCATGGTCACCTCGATGCAGGCGATCCCTCCGGCCCGGAGCGCCTCGACCACATCGATGAGCTGCTCGCTGCTCGACGCCCGGATGATCGCCACCACGCCTGCACTTTCGATCTGCTGAAGGACGTCGATCCTGGTCATGACTCGCTGCTCCTGTCCGGCTTCGGTTTCAGATTCCGAGGGAGTCCGGCCTCTTGGCCAAGTCATTAGGGTGTAACTCGCCGGGCGCGCCCTCATAAGGTCCTATAATACAAGCCTTTACAGCTTGTGGAGTTGTGATATAAGGGTCTCCAGAGGTGGAACATTGCTTGTTCAGGACGATGTTCGGCCCTCTTG